>JAQUZN010000039.1 GCA_028691315.1 Candidatus Izemoplasmatales bacterium
TGGTGATAAATTAAGAAATAAACATAAAAAAGATGGTCATTCTCAAAGAGAACAACCATCTTACTTAAAAGATTCAAATAATTAAAGTCTTTTTTAAATAAGTCCTTTACATAGGGTATAGATTAATCAAGACGGTGCTTTTTTCAAAGCAGATTTAGAAGCTCTTGGTTCTGGGTACGAATTTGAGATTTTATTCTCAGAAGGCGATGAATCCAAAGAAGTTCAAAATGTAGAAGCTTTAATTGCCAAAGGTGCAGAGGTAATTATTCTTACAGCTGAAGGCTCTGGCGCAGGCGCAGTACAAGCTGCTCATGACGCTGGTGTAATCCTTATTGCGCATGACCGTATGGCAAAATCTGCAGATGATCACGCAGACTATTACACTACTTTCAATAGCTGGAACGTAGGAAAAGCGATGGGACTTCACCTAAAGACTGAAGCTCAAGCAGATGGATGTACAGTTTCGGCTCCATGCGATTTAGCAATTTTTGCTGGACGCGTTGCTGACTGGCCAAATGCAACATATTTCTTTGGTGGAGCTATGGAAGAACTTCAACCTGTTCTTAACATTTTCAACATTATCAATGTTAATGACACATTCAGTTCTCTAGGGTTATACACTGAAGCTACATTCAATGATGCAGCAAAATCAGCTTTACAAACAGCTATGTTACCAGTAGATACTGACTGGAACAGTGAAACAGCTGCTACAAAAGCACAAGCTGTTGTTGCTCAACTTGGATCTGCTGACAAATCAGGTCAATCTGTATTCGTATTAGCACCAAATGATGACACTTCTACAGCAATTCGTCAGGAATTTGCAGAAATGACTCATCCATATGCAAAATACTTTACAACTGGTCAAGATGCCGCTAACATTACTTTAGCTTCATTAATGGGAGACCCAATCAAGGGTAAAGGCACTCAAACAATGACAGTATTCAAAGATGTTAGAAAATTAGTTGCTGATTCAGTTTCAATCGCTAAAAACATCGTTGATGGTGTTGCAGGATTAACTGGACTTACTAGTGGACCTTCAATCGATGGAGCACAAACTGCTTATTCACCTATCGATACTTTAACAATCGATACTAAGCAAAATACTTATGACATCATTTTCGCAACGGGATATAAAGACAAAAATGATGATACATTTAGTAATATTGACTTCACTCCATACGAATAATAATTTTGTTTCAATCCTCTTATCTTAAGAAAAGCACTTCATGCAGAATGAAGTGCTTTTCCTTATTGATAATTTTTAGAATATAAATAGTTCCCAGTCAATCATATGACTTCTTAAAAAGTTCCTTTTTTGGTATAATTAACTTGCTACTATGAATCTGTTTTGATAAGTATGGAATACTTCAGTTTGATATTTTTTCGTATTTGTCGAAAGAAAGAAGACGACCTTGAATAAAATAACCTATTTTATAAAAAACAACAAAATGAATATACTCTATTACCTTCTTGGTTTCATTGTATTGGGACTAGGAGTCAACATTATGAAGGCTTCTACACTTGGTGCTGGAGCCTGGGATACTGTTACAATTAATATAAGGGATTTTCTAAATATTAATAGGGGAGTAACGTGGATTACACTAGGAATGATTTCTTTTTCAGTTAGTATTTCGATTATGTTGATTGTGATATTATACCGAAGAAAGTGGAAATTTCTTTTAATGCTTGTCCCAATATTTCTTGTCGCACTATCTATAGATTTTTGGAATATAATTGTATTTCAAAATCAAGAGTTAACGTCAAAAGGATTACAATACTTATTTTATGTTTTAGGAACATTTATGCTCCCACTCGGCCTCACATTGATTGTAAAATCGTCTTTTCCTGCATTTGTGTTTGATGAACTAATGTTGATGTTTATGAACATTTTTAAGGCGAAAAAAATCACTTATATTAGACTTGGAATTGAATTTCTAGGAATTTCTATTGGTGCTTTATTTGGATATCTTACTTATTATGGGATTAATGGAACATTTGGTGCGGTTAACTACGGAAGTTTTATCTTTACGTTCACTTTAAGCCCAATTATGACTGTTTACTTTAGGTTGCTCAAGGTGAAACGGAAGAACTAATATATATATTGATTTCTATTTTTCAAAAATAATAATCATTAATCCGAAAATATTTTCGGATTTTATTTTTGGTATGGACAATAAATCTAAAAAGTAGTAGTATAGTTATAAATAATTTACAATTAATTATTTTAGGAGGTTCATCTAATGGACGAAGCAATAATTGTTAAAAAAAATTACGATGAGTTCTCCGAAAAAGAATGGAATCGTTTAGAAGGATTTCATTTTGAATTTGAGTTAACTAAAATTATGCTACATCGACATTTGAAACCAGGAAAGATCCTCGATATTGGAGGAGGTCCAGGTAGATATAGTTTATATCTTGCATCACTTGGTTATGATGTAACACTTGTAGACTTAAGTGATGGAAATATTGAATTTGCAAAAAAGAAAGCTTCAGAATTAAGCCTTGATATTAAAGCATATCAAGGAGATGCACGTGATTTATCCAAACTTTTGCTTGGTGAATACGATACTATTTTATTAATGGGTCCACTGTATCATCTATTCAAGGTTGAAGACCGAGAAAAATGTGTGCTAGAAGTAAAAAAACACCTTAAATCTGATGGTGTTTTGTTTGTTTCTTTTATCTCACTAATCGGTGGTTTAAATTATTATTTAGATATGTGTCCTTTAGAAATAATAAATGAGACAGCACTTGATTTATTTGATTGTATGGAACAAGATATTTCGTGGAGTGGGACAGCTTTTACCGCATCAACTTTTATTGAAAACGATGAAATAGAGCCGTTTTTTAACAAATTAGGATTTGAAAAAATAACCATATTTGGACAAGAGGGAATTACTGGCACTAGACTTCATACAATCGAGGAGTCAACAGATGAAGTGAGAGATTTTTATTTGAAGTTGTCATTAAGGCTTTGTGAAAAGAAAAAATACTTTCCACATTCAAATCATATAATGTACATCGGAAAAATTAAATAATTGTGAATATATCAAAATAGTGATTTCATCTTGAAATCACTATTTTTATTAATAATGACACTCAAAATTTAAAAAATTCATATATTTTTTGAAAATGCTATTGTCCCTCAATAAAAAAAGACTTATAATGAAATCGTGGTATTACCACGACAAGGAAAGGTGAACTATATGGACAATGTTTCAACCTTAAAACAACCTAAAAATCTTTCTCCAAGAGTAAAGTGGTTACGTGATTATTATTTTGAAGGAGTACAACGTGATTGGAATAATGAGTATGTGTGCTATACAACTGGAAAGCCTTGGGACTTTCTTTTTGACGAGATTACTTACTATATTGTTCCAGAAACAATTTCGTTTTATCAAACCTTCACATCTTCATCCTTACAAAGTGCAACAACGATTCAATTGCCAGAGGATTTTTGGAAATTATCGTTAAAAGAAAGAAGAGCAACCTTTATCAAAGAAGCGATGGTAAATAATGCACCAATTGAAATTATTAAGAATGATTTGTTATGTGGTGCTCAGTTTAATATGCTCACATCGCATTGCCTTGATAAAAAACAGGCAAAGAAAAGAGATCATTTAGTATATAGTGAAAAAGGAGCTCGTAATTCTTTCCTTGAATATTACTTTGCTGGGTTTGGAAATGTAGGTTCAACATGCGGTCACTTAATTCCAGACTATAAGAAAATCATTGATAATGGTTTCCACTCTGTATATGACAAAATTCAAACAACTTATGAATCAATGACAAAAAAAGAGCAAGATTCTTCTTCAGGTGAGCAGTTAAGAGCAATGATGATTTCTGCGAAAATGCCTTTTGAACTCGCAAGGAAATATAAAGAAAAATGTATTTCCCTTTCTTCTACCGAAACTGATCCTATAAGAAAAAAAGAACTTTTACTAATGGCTTCTAATCTTGAAATTGTTCCATGGGAAAAAGCAAAAGATTTTTATCAAGCTGTTCAGTCTTTATGGATAACTCATATGTTAGTGATGTCTGATGAAAACTATCCCGCACCAGGAGTTTCGTTTGGAAGACTAGATCAGTACCTTTATCCATATTATCTAAAATCCAAGCAAGATGGAATGACTGATGAATTTATGAAAGATATTCTTGGAAGTTTTTGGTTTCATTGTAATACTGCTTATGACGCTCAAATTAGAGTTGGAAATAATGGAATTACTGCTGGATTTGGACAACTATTTAATCTGAGTGGAAGAGACGCAGATGGTAATGATCAAACCAACGAATTAACATATTTATTGCTTGAAGTGATTGATGAAATGTCTCCAATTCTAGAGCCTAAACCAAATGTTCGATTACACAAAAACACACCAGACAAATTGCTTGATAAAGTTGTGGATATGGTATCTTCTTCGCAAGGAGCTCCTTTCCTTTTAAACTTTGATGAAAGGTCAATGGCAGGGATGATTAGAGAAGCAAAAGAAGCACATGTTGAAAAATTTATCAATGAATCAAATGTTCATGAATATGCCTCTGTTGGTTGCTTAGAAAACACGATGGTTGGAAATGATCGTTCTGGTACTGTAGATAATAATCTTTATCTATATAAAGCTGTAGAATTAGCGTTTAACGAAGGTAAAGATTTAACCGTAAAGGTAAAAGACTCATCAAGAAAAGAACTCCCAATCAAGCAATATGGGCCAAAAACAAAAGCTCTGGATGATATGACTTCATTTTCTGACTTCTATGATGCTGTAAAATCTCAAACCGCATACATCATTAAAAAAAGTGTTGAATTATACGAAAAATCAGAATCTATAAGGTCTATGTTTGGCAATACGCCATATTTGTCTACTTTAGTGAATGGGACGATTGAATCAAAAAAAGATGTTACCGAAGGTGGAGCAGAGCTTAGGTTTGTTACAATTGAAGGAGTAACATACGCGACGACAGTTGATTCAATTCTTTCTGTTAAATACCTGGTTTTTGATAAGAAAATATGCACTTTAGAAACTTTAAAACAAGCACTAATTAAAAATTGGGAAGGCTACGATAAATTAAGACAAATAGCTATCAATAAAGCGCCTAAATACGGTCAAAATAATGATGAAGCAGATGAAATAGCGAAAGATTATATGGCGTTTTTTGCAAGTGAAACATGGAAATATAAAACGAAATCGACCAATCGTCAATTTCGACCGGGAATGCTTTCTTGGAATTACTGGGTAAGTGCAGGGTTTATTCTGCCAGCTTCGCCAGATGGAAGAAAACAAGGCGAATTCTTTTCCAATGCTATATGTCCAGCAAATGGTAGAGATATCTATGGCCCAACAGCAAATAGTAACTCGGTAGGAATCGCCCTTGGTGGAAAAGCTGAAGAAGGCGACTTTGAAGGATACTTGAACTGCCTACCAAATGGTGCGAGTCATACAATTACTTTTAATTCATCTTTATTAAGAAATGTCGATCATAAGATTAAATTCAAAGCATTCCTTAAGGGTTATATCGAAAATGGTGGAACTGCTTTGCAGATCAATGTTCTAGATCCAGATATGCTTAAAGATGCTCAAAAACACCCTGAAAATTATAAGAGTCTTCTTGTAAGAGTTACGGGTTACAATGCGTATTTCGTGACTGTAGGTCGGGAATTACAAAACGAAATTATTGCTAGAGAATCTCACAAAGAGTACTAATGATGAGAATTCTAAATATTCAAAGAATGTCTACTGAGGATGGACCTGGATTAAGGACGACTGTCTTTTTAAAAGGATGTTCGTTAAAATGTACATGGTGTCACAATCCAGAATCAATTCCTTATGCGATTGATAAAGAGTGGATTAAATCAAGCTGCATTTACTGTTTGGAATGTGTAAATATATGTCCGAATCAGGCAATAACATACGAGAATGATGAAATAAAAACAAATAAAGATTTATGCAATCTATGTCTTAAATGTGCTGATGCATGTCCAACTAAGGCTATGAGGCAAATTGGAGAAGATATCAGTGTTGAAAAATTATTTAAAGAAATCATTAAAGACAAAGCATATTTTCAACATGATGGTGGAATCACTTTTTCAGGTGGAGAGGTATTAATTCAATCAAAAGAGGTAGCACTTTTATGTCAACTTTTAAAGAAAGAAAATATCCATATTGCGATTGACACTGCAGGATTTGTTGATTTTTCAAAATTTGAAGAGGTGCTTCCATACGTAGACCTTGTATTATATGATATTAAATTATTATCAAAAGAAGATCATCTCAAATATTGTAAGGCTGACAATGATATAATTTTAGATAATCTTCTAAAATTATCTAAATATGATATAAAAATTTGGATAAGAACACCGATTATTCCTGATGCGACTGATTCAATTTCAAATATAGAATCGATTGCCTTATTTATCAAGAATAATCTTATTTCATTTAATCGATGGGAGTTATGTACATTTAATAATTTATGTCTTGATAAATATCATCGTCTTGGCAAAACATGGGATTTTGAAGATAAGAAACTGATTACAAAAACAAAAATGGAGGAGTTGCTAGTAATCGCTAAAAACGTACTAGTAACTGATTCTAAAAATATTTTTATTAGTGGTGCAACCAAATTGGAGGAATCTATATGAACCAATTCTTGACAGAAGAAATGACTAACGAATTTTCAAAGACAATTAAGATCGGACTCGTTGCCACAAAGGATGAGAATAACAAACCTCATATAACAGTATTATCAACATTAATGGGAAAAGATAATAACAAAATGGTATTTGGAAAATTCGTTGAAGGAAACTCAAAAGAATTTATTAAAGAAAGAGTTGAAACTGGCTTTTTAATTATGAATACAGAAAAAGAGTTTTGGTACGGAAAAATGACTTATTCAAACGAAAAAAAAGAAGGTGATGAGTATATCATATACAATAATCAACCACTTTATCGCTATAATACCTATTTTGGAATTAATACTGTCTATTATTTTGATCTTGTTGAAATTAGTGATAAATTAGTTTTACCAATGCCCAAAATAATATTAAACGCACTCAAAGTAATGATTTTTAAGCATAAATATAAAGGGGATAAGTCAAAAATAGTGATGAAACCTTGGGCTGAGAAGTTTACAGCTAAACTAGATACGCTTACCTTTATATCATATATTGATAATAATTCTTTTCCAGTAATTGTACCAATTATACAAGCTCAATCTGCTTCAAGTAGTCGGATTGTTTTTAAAAACGAGCCATATAAAGAATTACTACAAGATTTAATGCCTAATCAAGACATTGCTATTCTTGCGTTTAGTATGACAATGGAAACTGTACTTCTTAAAGGAAAATTTTCTGGATTCGATAAATCTGGTTTGGGATATCTTGATATAAAAAGAGTATATAATTGTATGCCACCGGTGCATAAATATATTTACGAAGAATCTACTGAGTTATAGGCAGACATATGACTCTAGTCTCAAACAAGACATTACAAGTTGTCAATGATATCCAAAATAAAATAATCAATCAAGAACTATTACCAGGAACAAAACTATTACCTTTAAGAGAACTTGCCACTTCTTATGAAGCAAGTAGAAGTGTTATCAACAGTGCAATTCAAATATTAACGACAAAAGGATATTTGACTGTAAACCCTAGACAGTCCATTATTGTCAATGATTTATGGTATTCTGGTAGTTTAGATATAGTCAAAGACATCTATTTTTCTCAAAATGAAGCTATAAAGACCAAAACAGTAAATGAAGTCTTATCGATTCGATTAATGGCTGAACTTCAAGCTATTGACTTTATTTTTGCGAACAATTACTCTGATTTAAATGACTTGGAGAACGTGCTTAATAAAGAAAATGAAGCACTTTCAAAACAAACTGTTGATATTTGTGAGATTGTAAAATTAGATTGCCAGTTTCATGAAACTTTAGTGAAAACAGCAAATAATTCAGTTCTATTTCTTCTATATATGTCGTTCAAAGAAATAGAAACAGATATGGTTTCTTTGTTCTATAATCATCATGTATATGCTAAAGATATCATTAAGTCTCATGGAGAATTATTATCTAATATTAAAAGTAAAGAGCTAAACAAAGCTAGAATATTATGGACTGATTTACTAAATCATGGTGCAAAGATTATGTCTTCTGAAAAAATAAAATCAAAAAAGTGATTAGAAATAATCACTTTTTTTTATTAGAATGATTTTACTTTATCTGATCTTTCATCATTTTTGATATAAATATGATGGCTCTTTTAGGACTAAATCGGTACATCAATTTCATCATCTTAGAATCAGATCCTGCATACACTTGAAATATATTCTTTTCGATACTTTTAACGATAATCTGTGCGCATTCGCTTGCTGGTAACATCTTCATTGTAGGCTTTTCATCAGATTTGGGAATTGACATTTTAACATTTGAATTCTTCGCTATATCAGTTGCAATTGCTCCAGGAAATACGATTGATACTCCAACATTTGTCCCAATTAGTTCAGCATATAAACCCTCTGTGAGTAATTTTACGGCTGCTTTTGATGCGCCATAAATTGATTGTCCAGGAAAAGGAAAAAAACCACCCATACTAGATACATTTAAGATATGTCCCACTGGTCTAGTAAGTAAATGCGGTAAGAATGCTTTAACCATATTGAGTGTCCCATAGAAGTTAACATTCATTACTTTATTTATTTGAGCTTCTGTTAAATCAATAACCTTAATAAATGGCTGAATAATACCTGCATTGTTGATAAGCCCATCAACAGATCCCCATTTTGAAATAATTTCATTTGATACCTCATTAACCTTTTCATTTTTGCTAATGTCGCATATGTGTATTGAGCATTTTTAATTGTTGTTTGCAATCTTAGCTGTCTCTTCAAGTCTTTCTTTGTTAATGTCAATAGCTGCGACACTTGCTCCTTTTGCAAGAAGATTTAAAACAAGTTCTCTTCCTACTCCGCCACCTGCGCCTGTTACCACAATTACTTTGTCTTTGACTAACATTTGTGTAACCTCCTATTTAATTATTAACTTAAAAACTAGATGTAGATAATTATTATTATAGACAGATATGTTTCAAATTCAATACTATTAATAGAAATAAAGTACGGGTATATCAAAAACAAACAATATATCTTCGGTTATCAAAATGAATCTGAGATAATAAATGATATGATATCAGTTAACATTACAATACCATTAATTATTCTCCAAAGTTTTAATTCTAGCTAGTTTACGTATTTTTGAAATTAGTGTATAATTAATGTAAATACTTACTAAAAAATAAGATGATTTTTATAAAAATTATTCACCTAAAGGGAGATATAAATATGGTCGGAAATATAAATAATCTTAAAAGCAAAGAAATATCAAGTTCAGAAGCAAAAAATGCATTTATGAAAGTATTAGTTTCGCCATCCGACGGTTGGAAAGATTATGTAATGCGCGTAATCGAAATAAAGGAAGATGGATTTACTCCTAGGCACTTTCACCCTTGGCCACACATCAATTTTATAATTGAAGGTGAAGGAGAATTATTCATCGATGGTGTAGCAAACAAAGTAGTGTCAGGATCTTATGCGTTTGTACCAGAAAATTCAGTACATCAATTTCGAAATACAGGAGATTCTTTGTTCAAGTTTATCTGTATTGTGCCTAAAGAGGGACACGTTTATTAAAATATTGATTACAAGCATATGTCATTCTATAAAAGTATTGGTTATGTCAATATGATTTTATTGTGAGTTTAAGAAGTTTTTGTTAACTTTACTTTTTTTTAGTGTATAATATATACGATAAACATCAGAATTTTCATACGAGAATGAGGAGGAAAATATGAAAAAAATGCTTTTGTTTTTGGTTATGTTTGGATTTGCATTTAGTTTTTTTGGTTGTCAAACCACAGCAGTTGAAAAGGAATTTACTGGATCGGGAATTACTATTACTTTGAATGATGATTTTACAGCCAAAGAAAATGTTTCCATTCCATTATATCTTGAGTCTTTTGACACTATTTTTATGGGATTTAGAGAAGCTATGACTTCAACAACAGAATATGAAATATATACTTTAAATCAATATATTCAAGCAGTTTTAGAAAATAATAGTCGTCCTGAAGCTCAAATTTATACTTATGATCAAGATGGGGTTTTTTATTTGTATGCATATTATTCAACAACCGTTGATGACATCAATTATGGCTATATGTTAGTTTGCATGGCTGGTGAACAGTATTTCTACACTATGCACTTTTACTGCCTAGATAAAAATTTAGACTCATTCAAAGACCAATATATTGAATGGGCAAATACCATAACAGTTGATTAATTAAATTTCTTATAAAAAAATATTCCACTTTTATTAAGTGGTTTTTTTTATGAGATAATAAATATACCTATAACATTTAAAGAAGATTGTTATGTTATTATATTTGTGATAGAATAATATGGATAATAATTATTGTTTGTTGACCTTGTTTTTTTCATCCATCAATATATAGTTATTTTTTAAGGAGTGACTTTATTGTTAGTTAATCATTTTATTATTGGAATACTCATATTTATTATATCTTATATTGCGATTGTATCCGAAAAAATACACCGAATGGTAGTTGCTGTATTTGGCGCAGGATTGATGATCTTATTTCACGTTCTGTCTCAAGAAGAAGCGCTAGCGAAGATTGATTTTAATACTCTTGGATTGTTAATCGGAATGATGATTTTAGTTAATATATTGAAAGAAACTGGTTTATTTCAGTACTAAGCAATTAAGTCTGCGAAAATTGCTAAAGGAAATCCTAAAAAAATACTTGTGTACTTTTCGGTGATTACAGCGATTGCATCAGGACTACTTGATAACGTGACCACGATTTTATTAATTGTGCCTGTCACATTAGTTATTGCAGATACTTTAAAACTCAATCCAGTTCCCTTCGTTATTGCTGAAATCATGAGCGCTAATATTGGTGGCGCTGCCACATTAATTGGAGATCCACCGAACATAATGATAGGTGGAGCGACAGGGTTTGGATTTGTTGACTTTATTACAAATTTATTTCCGTTAATGGCTGTCATTTTTATAGTTACTATAGTTATTTTATTGTTTATCTTCCGAAAATCATTTGTTGTTGATGAAGAAAGTAAAAAGGAAATATTATCATTTGACGAAAATAAAGCAATAACTGATAAAAAGTTACTTATCAAAAGTTTAATAGTTTTATTTATCACAATTATCGGTTTTGCTTTCAGTGAAATCATTGATATCAAATCCGCTAGTATTGCCATATTTGGTGCTTCAGCATTACTTTTAATAAGTGGGGTTGAACCAGAAGACATGCTAGAAAAAGTGGAGTGGACGACAATCTTTTTCTTTGGTGGTTTGTTTATTTTAGTAGGTTCTTTGGAAAGCATCGGCGTAATTTCATTACTTGCGGAAAAAGTATTATTGATTACAAAAGGCAGTGTTACCTTAACGACAACTTTAGTTTTATGGATGTCATCAATACTTTCTTCGTTCTTAGACAATATTCCATATGTCGCGACAATGATTCCTTTAGTTCACACTATTTCAGATGGAGCTGTTCAAAATTATCAGCCTGTTTGGTGGGCATTGTCAATAGGAGCTTGTTTAGGCGGAAATGGCACGATAATTGGTGCTTCCGCAAACGTTGTTTCAAGAGGAATACTTGATAAACATGGCCACAAAATATCATTTTTTAAATACATGAAAGTTGCATTTCCGTTAATGATTCTATCAATCATTATTTCCACAATTTATCTTTTTGTTTTCTATCTATAAGAAAAGGAGAAATGAATTATGAACAAGTATGTACAATCGGAAACGAATCAACATGTAATGAAACTTATCCAAATGGGTGCGAACATCAAAGTTGTCTCAAGCCAGATGGTCTATGTTTCATTTGATATTACAGAAGAAATTAAAGTTTCTTATGTTTATAACATCAATAAGAAAAACAAATATTTTCTAGAAAGAATTAAACCATATCCAATCTCTGTCAAGGAGTTTGAAACAGCAGATGATATTTGTAATATCATCAAAATTGATATCGAGCAATTTCGAAATGCGGCAAAAAGTCATAATATCTATGATTTTATTAAGATTAATTATGAACTGCATAATAACATCTTATCGTTTGAAGATTTATTCCTTTATTATAATATCGATAGCAAAACATTAAATGAAATTAAAACAAATATTGACAATATTCATCGTGCTATTACTAGCGCAAAAACATCTTCTGAGAGAGTCTATTTTGGAAAAGAACCAGACTATTTACAAGATTAAATAATTACTATTGTTTGCTAAAAAGCTCATCGAGAGATGAGCTTTTTAGTATCCAAAAAATAGTAGTTTAGATTAATTCGTTTCAGAATATTTTTTTCGCAAATATGTTATAATAAAGAAAAACACAGATGATATCACAAATAGGAGATGAATAAATATTATGATTTTTACTTGTAAAAATATTGGTTCTTTGCTAATAAAAAATCGTATCGTAATGGCTCCAATGTGTATGTATGAGGCCACAGAAGATGGCGTTATTCAGCCTTTTCACTTGTCGCATTACACAACAAGAGCATATGGTGGAGTAGGTCTTATAATTACTGAGGCAACCGCTGTAGAATCACGAGGTAGAATCTCTATCAAGGATTTGGGAATTTGGAAGGACGAACATATTAAAGGACTAACAAGTTTGGTTTCTTTAGTACATCAAGCCGGATCTAAAATCGGAATTCAATTGGCACATGCTGGAAGAAAATGTACAGTACAGGATGAAACTATTATTTCTTCATCGCCTGTTCCATTTAACGAGAAATATCGGGTTCCACATGAAATGACAAAATTAGATATTAAAGAAGTAATTGAGTCTTTTAAAAATGCTGCCTCTAGAGCGAAGTTATGTGGATATGATATTATAGAAATACATGGTGCACACGGATATTTGATTAATCAGTTTTTGTCTCCTTTGTGTAATGAAAGAACAGATGAATATGGAGGAAATCTAAACAATCGTTCTTTGTTTCTCTTTGAAGTTATTGATGCAATAAAAAGTGTTTGGGGAGGACCTTTGATGATTAGACTATCTGTCGAAGAGTATGATCCTGAAGGAAACCATATATCTGACTCTTTACAATTAATAGAATCTTTAAAAGGAAAAGTGGATGCAATAAACGTAAGTTCAGGCGGAGTAGTACCAATTCAAATGAATGTTTTTCCTGGGTATCAAATGGACTATGCTAAAAAAGTGAAAGACTTAGGGTTCACTACTTTAGGAGGCGGACTCATTACATCTATAGATTATGTGATGAAATATCTAAGTGATGGATCAAGTGATTTTATTTATCTTGGACGCGAGTTACTTCGCAATCCTTACTTTTGCTTAAACACTGCAGCTTCTATGGGGCATAAAGAGCTAATTATAAAACCTTACGAAAGAGGTTATTAA
>JAQUZN010000214.1 GCA_028691315.1 Candidatus Izemoplasmatales bacterium
AACACTGTAATATTTTTATAATTATATCATAATCGGATTAGAAAATCAACCGCTCAAATGTAAAATGTAACACTGTTAGCACCCTGGCACCCAGCGGCACACAGCCAAAGACTTAATCCACGAGATTACACAGATTTTCACGAGATTTTTAAGACTCAAAATCAAAATAAATCGGCGTTGCAAGCAAAGTCCAAAAGCGCGGCAATCCCGTCTCAATTCCCGTCATTACAAGCGACTGGAAGAAACGCGGCAATCTCCGATTTTGTTGAGATTGCTTCGCAAAATACGCTCGCAATGACAAGCTGATGTTGAGATTGCTTCGGCGCCAAAGGCGCCTCGCAATGACAGCCTGATAGTGACTATTCAAAGACTTTTTGTCGGTTTTTTCTCTATCAACTATTCACTATTCACTCGCCTTTTTGTGCCGGTAATCTTGTGGAAGCTCGTGGTTATTTGTCTTTAATTATCTTTCCGGCGGGTGGCAAAAAAACGGTTCCTTATATCATTATTCCAAAGTTACCTTTTAAATACGGTGATGATTCTCCGCATAGTTACCTTTCCTTTTTAAATGACTGGACAGAACATTGTGGCAATTCAACAGATAATCACATCAGCGGCATTCAGTCATTTTTAACCGGCAATGCAGCGCCGTCATTTCAAAAGGCTCCTACTGGGCGGTTTCTTCCGCATAAAAGGCATACAGTTTCCCGTCAAGCGCCGGGAACAAAAGCAGATTGCGCGCGTTGGTTTTAACAAAGGACGGCGACGGGTGCACGGCAATCCCCTTTCTTTCGTGAGACCATAATGAAGGACCGCTCTGGAAACTCCATATTTCAGCGCCGGTTCGGGCGTTACACACATACAGACGACCGTCCATTGAAGTAAATGCCACGCACGCGACACCATTTATTTTACATATCACGCCGGATGAAACAATGTGTTTCCCTGTGGTATATTTCCATATCGGAGCGCCGGTTTCCATATCAAGCGCATAAAAATTACGGTTGACACTGCCCACAAAAACCAGATCATCATAATGAGCTATTGTTGAACAAACAATCTCGCCGAGTTTGCGGCGCCAAACAATAACCCCGTCTTCTATATTTATGCAGCTAACCAGCCCATAGGAATCTCCGACGAAACATCTGTTCCCGACAACGGATGCTGCCCCGTAAATATGTCCGCTGAGCGAAATTCTCCATACTGCTTCTCCGGTTTCCGCATCAAGGCAGAGCAATTTGCCGTCACGCACGGTAACAAGCAGAAAACTACCATGCGGGCGGACAACCAGTGTCGGGGCGCCGACCGGCGAGGGTCCTAAATGTTTCTCCCATTTCTTTTTTCCGGAAACAGGGTCAAGACACAACAGCGCGCCGCGTTGCACGGTTCTGAATGATTTGCGATCATTGAACCAGTATCCAACATAAAGATAATTTTCTCCGCCGAGTTCGGCAAGAAGCGGCGAAGAAACAACGGCATCCGAAACTGTAAAACTCCACGGATATATCTCATAGCTCCATATCCTTTCTCCGGTGGCAGCGTCAAGCGTGTATACGGATCTGTCATTAGAGGCAACAAACAAAAAATCCCTGCCCGCTATTTTCCCTAAGCCGGGCGCCGCATTGACTTCGGCGCCGGTTATAAACCGCCAATACTGCCTGCCTGTAGCCGGGTCAATCGCATATACGGATTTTTCATAGGAACCGGTAAAAATCATATCACGGTCGCCGATCCTGCCGGAGACCGCCTGAAGCGCCCAGACAGTAAGCCCCAGCTTATATTCCCATGTATGTTCTCTTAGCTGAAAAATCCAGGCAGGCTTAAATTTTTCAGACTGGAATTCAATTGTTTCATTATACCCGGTTCTTGAATAATCCATCTGAAATAGCGGCCAGCTCACAAAAAGAAAATTCAACAATATCAAACCCGAAATTCTTTCCGGTAATAATCTTTTTCTATACATCTCCCGCAATAGATACATTTTCTTTCCTTCCTGCCGTTGTCCTCAATGGCGCCCATCAGGCAGTTTGCCCTGCACTCGGATTCGCTGTCCGAAGGGATTGGGTTTTTTTCCAATTTGATTGCCGAAACTTTATTAAATATCCCGAGCAATGCGCCCATCGGGCATATAAACCGGCACCAAAACCGGGGCACAAGCATTGCCGCAGCCAAAACAGCCAGCAGCGAGCCAAGCCATGAATAATAAAATTCGCCGCCCTGCATAACACACCAAGGACTAACTACATATACATCTATCAATATTAAAAAAACCCAAAAAACAAGCAACGCATACCGCAACTTGCCCAGAAATCCGGCTGCAGCCGGAACCAATATATAAATATTCAGAACAACAAGCATATAAAATACAAACAGCGCCGGAGCAAGTTCGCTTATAAACTGGGCTTGCGGCCGATTAAGATACAGATCAATAACATACCAAAACATTATTAGCCAAGCCAAAATCATTAGGAATATTTTTCTTTTTCTCAGCGGTTTGGATATCCAAGCCGTAAAATCCTGCAAACAGCCCAACGGGCAGACCCATCCGCAAAATATTCTTCCTACACTCATCGAAAAAACCAAAATCAATACGCCGGGAATTAATAAAATGAATGCGGACAAATCGTCTGTCCCTATTAACGAAATGCCATATATGCCATTTCTTATGGCACAAAAACATATATGATAAAACAGCACAAAAACCACCGCGGAGATCAATTGGTTAAAAGTTCTTGCGATTCGGTAACGTTTCAGTTTTAAAAACAAAATTACCGGCAGATATAACGCCATAAATATCGCAAGCACGGCAAGGGCATCAAGCCATGACCCTTTAATCGGCACCAATGGTGAGGTAAGAATTTTATACCCGTTTTCTAACCATGAGCTGTCCATTTTTAATCTCCGTTATATT
>JAQUZN010000040.1 GCA_028691315.1 Candidatus Izemoplasmatales bacterium
TTGCGAACTTTAAAAGCGTTTTACCAGTAGTCAATGTTTTTCCAAAGTCGAAAAAGTCAAGATTTGATGTAGCTTTATTTTATACAGGAGGAAAGGACTCAAGTTATTTATTATATTATCTTTCTGTTAAATTAAAGTTAAATGTTCTCGCACTTACTTGGGAAATACCATATATTTCTATTAGTGCTAGAAGAAGCATTGATAATGCCAAGAAAATGTGTAAAAATGTTGAATTTATTGAACGGAAAGTTAATGACAATGATTTACACAAAATCTATTCAAAGTTATATGCTTTACAAGAAAACACTTGTGCTTGTCCAAGTCTTGCATACATTTTATTTTATCCAGAACTTGTTTCAAATAAAGTAGAATACTTCATTGCAGGAAACGAGCCAGTGCAGTTATTAAATCTATACTATAATCATTTTGCGCCGAAGGCTGCATATAATGAAAATATTCAAAAATGGATGAATTTTGGAATAAATGTAGGAAGAGTTTTAACTTTAAGAAAACCATTAAGACTAGGTCAATTTCATTCATTAATGACGATGCGACAGCTCGTCTATGGTGATTCCATTTTAAAGAAAATTTCTGGATTCAAGAATCAACTAGTAAGTGATGTCTGTACATCCATAAAAGCTGTTCCAAATATAATTAAACCTCTAAAAAGAGCGATTTTTAGTTCTAACATATCAGGTAATATTCCAGCTTTTGTACAAGTAGACCTAAATGATATTACCCATGGAAATTATGACTGGAGATTGATTAAAGAGCTAATTTCCAAGGAAATTGGTTGGGTTGGGCCAACAGAATTAAGTAAGGGCCTTCATACTTCTTGTGATATTGAAAAATGCAAAGAATATTCGCAGTTTATCCGGTTTTACGAAATGAAATCTGAGATGATTCCTTTTTCTGCAATTGAAATATCGATTGCAAGTCAAAAAGGACATATTTCAATGGAAACAGCGTTAGAAGAATGTAAAAACCATTTAGGATTTTCGTTAGTTGAGGTTCGTGAATGTAAATACATACATGATTATTTAAATATCAAAACTACATTACAATGACTTTTGTTTTTTGTTTTATTTTTAGGTAGGATTTTAGAATATATGACTTTTTATATGTAAGTGCAGATGTTTTACAATTTTTCACGCAAGCGGTACATAAAATACAGCTTTTGTTAATATTTTTTTCGATGTTTATCGCATACATTGGGCAAACTTCAACACATTTTTGACAGTTTATGCAGAGCTTTGGATCGAAATGTATAGAAACATTATATTTTGTCCTTTCATTTTCTAGAAAAGAAGCAAAGATTGATTTTTTATATTTTGGAACAGAAATAGTTTTAAATTCATTAGATTTAACTCTATCAATGATTGGATGATATAAAGAATTATCAATATGAATATCTTGATTAAGATAAGTATGATTAACTGGTGTTACTGAATAACCAGTGCAGATTGAAGGTTGAATCAAATCATGTGCTTCTTTTAATACGTTTCCATATTGAAATCCACCATATGTTATATTGAGGACAAAATAAGACGAATGAATTTTTGAAATAAAACTACGTAATGGGATAGGAATGTTTTGAGAATAAACGGGAAATGATAAAAAAACCAAATCAAATTTATTTGTCTCATCGTAGTAATCCCTAACTTTCTTGTCTGTAATATCAAAAAAATCCCCTTTTATCTGAGATTGAAAATAAGTAGCAATTTTAAAAGTTTCTTTTCCTGGTGAAAATACGAAGTGACCAATTTTCATTTAATCGCTCTCCTTACAATCAATCTTATTATATCATATTTGTTAAATATTCATACAACACGACAAATATGCTCAAAGATGCGTATAAAAGCGCTATATATGGTATAATATAAATGTATGTACTACAGAAAGGGAAGATGATGAAACTATCATCTCAAGGATATATATGAACTTTAGACCGTTTGGAAGAACTACTTCCATGGTAAGCAGGTTAGGATTTGGCGGATGGCAATTAGGTAATAGTGCTTTATGGACCGAAATGACGGAAGAAGAAGGCGTAACTCTTGTCAAAAAAGCCATTGAAAAAGGAATCAATTTTTTTGATACTGCTCCAGGGTATTCAAACGGATTAAGTGAAATAATCATTGGGAAAGCAATCGAAGGCATCCGTGAAAAAGTGATTATCAATACGAAGTTTGGACATTCTGTTACAGGAGAAATGAATTTTTCTGAAGACGCAATCGAGCCAGCGATTATGGATAGTTTAAAAAGATTGAAAACTACTTATTTAGATAGCCTTATTTTACATAACCCCGATATTGATATACTCTCAAACAAGACAAATCATTTCAAAGTCCTAAAAGAAATGAAGGCAAAAGGGTTAATTCGTGCATATGGCGTGAGTATTGATACTTATGATCAATTTAAGACTGTTCTAGAAAAGACCGATTGTGACGTTATTGAAATCCTATTTAATGTATTTTTTCAAGCGCCGGCGCAATTATTTTCTTTTGCAAAGGCAAAAAAGATTACATTAATTGCGAAAGTACCACTTGATTCTGGTTGGCTAACTGGAAAATTTAATGTCAATTCAACATTTACTGGAATAAGAGACAGATGGACAAAAGAATCTATTATCAAACGCTCGATTATGGTTGAAAAGTTGATGAAACTTACAAGTGATACTGATATCACGAAATATTCGCTCGCTTTTCTTTATAGTTTTGATGCAATTACAACTGTTATCCCTGGTATGAGTTCAGTGAAACAACTTGAACAAAATATCTCATATTTAGACTATGAGTTACCATATCATATGAAACAAACAATGATTGAATTATATAACACTCAAATTAAAAATAACCCACTTCCATGGTAGGAGGAGTTTTATGCTTTATGAATTTACTGAACTCGAAAAAGAGCAAATTTTAACTAACTTTTTTACTAGTACTGATCCACTTCATTTAAATGTGTTTCCATCAAAATTAAAAAAACAATACATTGTTTTATGTATTATTATAAACCAATTTCAAAAAGGCACCTCTTATTCTGAGAAAGAAGTCAATAATATTTTAGGACAAGTCCATTTTGATTTTGCGTCACTTAGAAGAGGACTCATTGATTTTAGACTTTTAGAACGGACAAGAGATGGCAGCTCTTACTGGGTAAAGGAGAACTAACGTGAAAGAAGTAGATAAAAACCGACTTGCCTGGAATTTACTAGCAAAAGATCACTATGAATACTATAAAAAAAGATTGATTCACGAAGATACCATTTTAAACCCAATCATCATAAATGAATTAGGAGATATTTCAGGAAAGAAATTGATTCATCTGCAATGTAATGGTGGTGCAGATACGATTTGTCTTTCAAGACTTGGCGCAAAGATAACAGGCGTTGATTTTGCTCCAGATAACATTCATTATGCACGAATATTAGCAAAAGACTTTGGCGTTCTAGATGCGACTTTTATTGAAGCAAATTTGATGGAGTTTAAAGACTGTCATCACAAGAAATATGATGTTGTCTTTACTTCAGAAGGTGTGTTAGGATGGCTTCCAGATTTAAATCGCTGGGCTCAAACTGTCGCAAGTTTATTAAATCCAGACGGTTTTTTCTATATTAATGAAATTCATCCATTCTTTTTGATGCTAGATGAAGAAGCCTATGCAAAAAAAGAATTTAAATTCAAATATCCATATTTTGGAAATCAACTTGATAAGAGCGAGACAATTGGTGGGTATGCAACAACTCCTCAAAAGGCTGAATGTTATTACTGGATGTTTTCACTTTCAGAAATAGTGAATTCATTAATTAATGCGGGATTAGAAATTTTGTACATCCATGAATCAGATACACTTTGTTACCAAATTGGTGATATGCCACATGTGAATTATGCACAACTTCAGTGGCCTGAATGGAAAGGCAAAATTCCAATGATGTTTTCAATCAAAGCTAGATTAAGGAATACTTTATAAATAAGAAAAAAGGATTGTCCATATGGACAATCCTTTTTTCTTACTGAGGAGTTAAAAAGAAATTAAAGTTTTATGCTCCGATAGCTTCAATTGCAGCTTTAATTTGAGCGATGAATTGAGCTTTTGAAATTTGACCAGATGCATATGCTGTGTAGATTGGACCAACTGTGTTCATTCCAAATCCACTTGGCATATCATTTTGCCACCATGCATAAATATTACCAGATGCCATCCATGATGCAACTGCTTTAGATAAAGGAGTTGATGGTTGTAAAGTGATAGATTTGAATGCAGGAACCATTTTTGCTTCATTAACCATATATTCAGCACCAGCTGTAGTTAATGCTAAATCATCTAAGAATGCTTTAGCTTCAGTAATAGCGTCTGAATTAGTGTTAATTACATAATATGAAGGAGCACTTACGAAAATTGAGTCAACTGTTCCAGCAACTGTTGCATGAGGAGCATAACCCATTTCAAATGTAGCTTCATCTAAGTTTGGATCAATCCAGTTACCTTGATGAATAAAAGCAGCATGACCACTATCAAATAATTGAACTTGTGTGTCATAAGTGCCTTGAAGTAAGACTGTTTGGTCTGCATATTGGAATAATAATTCTACCCAATCAGCTAGTCCAGCAAGTCTTGTGTCGTTAGCGACACCATTGTTTAGGTCATCGATAACTGATGAATCATCATAAGCTAAACCTGTTGATAAGTAACCATTAAAGTTATGAAGTCCAGTTACCCAAGTCATTCCATCGCCAGCAGCCATTGATACTACTGAATAGTCTGCCATACTGTTTGCATCATAATAAGCTTGAATAGCAGCGAAAGCAGTGCGATATGCACCAATTGAAGTTAAGCTAGCAGGATTTACTCCAGCAGCTGTTAGGATTTCTAAGTTATAAGCAAGTCCCCAACCTTCAACTGCAACTGGGAATCCATAAACAACACCGTCAACTTTAAAAGCTAAATCAGTGTCGGCTAACCAAGCTGCGCCATCTTGAGATAAAATATAATCTTGATAATCGTTGTATCCGCCCATTCCTTCAATTACGAAGATGTCTGGTTGAATATCTTTTTGGAATTCAGCTAAGATTTGATCTCCGTATGCACATGAGTCTCCACCGCATGTTACAACTTCGACTTTAACATCGTTTGCTAATCCCCAAGCCTCTGCATAAGCAGTTAACGCTTCGCCAATTTCAACTTTGTTTTGAAAGATGGTTAACGTAGGTGCTTCTGCCTTGTTACAACTTACTACTGTAATAACTGAAACTAATGCGACTAAAACTAATAATAATTTTTTCATTTGTTTCCTCCTATTTTATTTTTTTAGTCTTTTGAATCAATATAATCCACAATGGTAAACTGTTTTAATTGAAACAATCTCATTGTAAATACCAATATTAATCGGTTTATCAACAGTGATATCAATTCCCTGTTTAGAAACCTTGATGCAAACTTTTGAATCTTGAATAATAATATTTACGGTATACCCGTTGATTTCATTAGGTAAAACTGGGTGAAGAAAGAAGAAGTTATTAGTGATTTCTAAACCGAGAAAGCCATGAACAATCGCAAGATATGAACCTCCAAGATTTGCTATATGGAGACCATGATGAGTATTGTTATGAGAATTCTCAAAATCGATTTTTAAAACATCAAGGAGATATTCAAAAGCCAGTTTGGAGTCACCCAGTTTTGCGGCAATGATACTATATATACATTTTGATAGGGATGAATCGTGTGTAGTAAGTGGTAAATAGTAATCAAAGGTGTTCTTTAATATTTTCATATTTTTATAGTTTAGTAACTGCATAGCAAGAAGCGTATCAGCCTGTTTAAGAACTTGGTGTCTATATATAAACAGTGGATGATAATGAAGAAGAAGTGGGAAGTTTTCTTTAGGGATAGTTTTCAAGTCTAGTATAGGCTTTTTAAGAAACTGTGCATCCTGAGCATAAATTTCTAACTTTTCATCAAATATAAATACCATCTGTTTACTTGCAAGTACAAACTGATCAATTTCATTCTTGTTTACGTATAGTTTTTGAAGCACTTCATTCAGTTCGTTATGAAACGTTTTGTAATATTCTGCGATTTTTTCAAACTGATACTTTGCCATGGCATTTGTATAATAATTGTCATTGACTATTGCACTATATTCATCTGGCCCTGTCACAGTATTGATATGAAACTCTTTGTTTTCAAAATTACCTGCCTCAAGCAAAAATCGACCAGTCTCAATCAATAATTCAAATCCATATTGAATCATAAAATTTATATCTTTCGTTGCTTCAAAATATTTAATCACGGTATAAGCTACATCGCTGTTAATATGAAACTGAGCACTACCTGCAGGATAATATGGGCTTAATTCATTGCCCTTAATAGTTCGCCAAGGGATTTTAGCACCTTTTATGACTCCTAATTTTAATGCCTCAATTTTCGCTTCTTTTAAGTGAATATAACGATTCTTAATGAGTGAAGCTGCCTTTTTAGGATTTGTTAGTAAGAAGAAGGGAAACATATAAATTTCTGTATCCCAGAAATAATGTCCTTCATATCCCTCACCAGATAATCCTTTTGAAGATATATTAAATTTATCTAACCCACAATGATTTGCATTTAACTGATATATATTGTACTGAATCATTTCATTCATGTATTCAGAACCATCAATTTCAACAAGTGAATGACTCCAAAAATCACTTAACACTTGTTGTTGTAACTCAACAACTTGATCAAAATTAGCAATTAAATAATGACTTAACATTTTATGATTAGATTTTAAGAGTTCAGTTTGAATCAAAGAAGAAGAATAAACAACATACTTTGTAAATACTAAAGGATTTTTGTAATCCACCTTAGTTTTTAAAATACCTTCTACACCAGTAGAAGACTCTTCATACTCCATCTCTTTATCGTGAGACATTGAAACATATAGTTGTAAGTTTGTTTTTGATGTTTTTGATAGTATTCCAGCATCGAATTCATGTAAAACTTTTTTTTCAATCAAAATTTCAGGATGTAATGAGATGTTAATTCTTGGATCCATTCTATTTTCCACACGTTGTTTTGGGAGTTCTAATGCTGATCTAACTTCTACTTCACTTTCAAAATTTATGGGTGAGAGTGTGATTTTGATCATTAGCAACTCTTTGTTGGAAAATGAAATTATTTTTTCTTCAGTAAGAATAAGTTCCTTCCCAGAAGGAGTTTTGTAATGTGCAATTCTAGCTGAATAACCTTTTTCTAAATCAAAATGACGTTCTAACGAAAGAAGAAGTGCATCACGCATATTGATTGCTTCAGAATCAACCTTAAACTCGATTGTTTGACCATCAATAATATTAACGATTCTTTCTCCAGTTTGAGGAAATTGAATAGAATTTTCTTCATACTTATAGTCATATGTGTTATAGAAACTATTCATATAAGTTTGTTTTGCTTGATCGTAACCATAACCTTCACAAAAATTACCGCGAATGCCAATATATCCGTTCGATAATGCAAATATAGATTCATCGACGAGCAATTCATTTGTGGTCATACGGTTCATACGAGTCAATATTTTCATTTTTAACCTCAGTTTAAATATATTATTTGATTGCACCAGAAGTCATACCTTTGATGATATGCTTTTGAGCAAACAAGAACAAAACGATTACTGGGAGTGCCGCTAAAACAACTGCAGTAAGTATTAAATCCCATTGACGTACATAGGAACCAGCAAGGTTGGCAACGGCAAGAGGAAGAGTTCTGATCTTTCCATTCATTCCTATCACTAACACAGGCAATAAGTAGTCATTCCAAATCCACATACCATTTAAAACCAATAAAGTAACAAATATAGGCTTTAAAATTGGAAGAATAATTTTAAAGAAAAGCTGAGATTTTGTACATCCATCTAAAATAGCTGCTTCCTCAATGTCAATTGGAATAGATTTTATAAAACCATGGAACATAAAGATTGATAATGGAGCACCAAATCCAATATAAACCAAAATGACTGCAATATAACTATCACTTACTTGGATATGGAATAAATGCGAAATAGTGTTTAATAACTGAACAAGAGGTAACATTACTACTTGGAAAGGAATAACCATTCCACTGATAAAAATCATAAAAATCCAAAATGAGTATTTTGTTTTTGTACGAACTAAAACCCAAGCTGCCATTCCACTAAAAACACCAATACAAGCGATGCTTAAAGAAGTAATGACAATGGAATTAATAAAAGAAGAAAAATAGTTCATGTATGAATTAGTAAAAATTGTTTTAACGTTTGTAAAGAAAAGCCATACATTTGAAGGTAATCCAAGCGGGTCATTAATGATGGCTGATGAATCTTTAGCGGCATTTAATAAAATTAGTCCAAAAGGAATAAAAAATACAAGAAGTAATAGCGCAGTTAATATTTCCATCAAAATGGCATTTAAGTGTAGTTTTTTCATTACAACTCCACCTCTTTTTTCTTATTAACTGATACTTGAATTAACGAGAATACTAGTAGAATAATAAAGAATACAATCGCTTTTGCTTGACCAATTCCCATTTCTCGATTTACGAACGCAGTCTGATAGATATTCACTGCAATTAAGTTTAACGACTGTACGCTCGTGACGAGCGGATGGAACAGATTTTGTATCCACATGGGCAACGTAGTAGTTGGACCACTCTTCGTTAATGAAATAACGGTATCAAATTGTTTAAATGAAGTCACAAGGGTTAAGAATAGTGAAACAGTAAATGCTTGTGCAACAAGTGGAAATGTAATATTTTTAAGCCTTTGCAAGGCATTAGCACCATCGATTTTAGCTGCTTCAACAAGGTCCATTGGGACGTTTTGAATTGCCGCAATATAAATCATCATAATATATCCTGCATACTGCCATGTTACAACGACAATTAATGCGAGCATTGCATGTTCATTGTTTCCTGGTGCGATAATACTTGAAGCAAAATTTCCACCTAGGGATGTGATTGCTGTACTGAAAATAAATTGCCAAATGTAACCTAAAACTAATCCACCAATTAAGTTTGGCATAAAGAAACCAGCACGGTATATATTCTTTAATTTTAAGTTTTGAGTTACTAGAAGTGCTAATCCAAAAGCAACAAAATTAATGATAAGAATATTTAAGACAGTATAGGTAACAGTTCTAGTAAATGAATAGAAGAAACGATAATCAGTAAAGATTGTTTTATAATTACTTAAACCAACAAATACTTGATTTCCTGTGTTAAGTCCTGTCCAATCCGTTAGGGAATAATATGCGCCCATAAAAAATGGAACAATGACAAAAATGATAAAGCAACTTAGCGCCGGAAGTAAGAAATAGATAAATGTACGATTTGTCTGTGCTTTTTGATGATATCCAAGGAATAATCTTTCAAGGACAGCAATTGTTTTATTATTTCCTTTATACACACTTTTATCGACGATTGGTCTCTCTGGCTCTAAAGCATTGAGAATTCCATTTTTTTGATCTTTTTTCCACTTGTGGTGTGATAAGAAATACATAATATTTTTTACTAAGACAATGATTCTTTTAATCGGAAAAACAATCAATAAACTTGGTACGACACAGATTGCAATCCAAATTGAAAAGAATACTTTTTTAAGTTTGCCAAGGAATTTACTCATTTTTTCACCTCACAAGAATTTAAAAACTCAAGAATTTTAATTTTTGTATTTTCAAGTCCAAGAAAATCTGAAAAGACTTGATTTTGATGATGAATTGCATTGTTTTGAATGATATTTTCAAAAGCTGACAAATATGTCTTTGCAGTGGCAAACCAAGTGTATTTTTGATTTACTCTTTCTTTACCCAATGTTTTATATAATTCATAATTTTTAAACATCTCATGAATTCCTTTTGCCATATCGATTTCATCAAAAGGATCAACTAGTACACCAAATTTAATGTTACTTTCTTCTAGCACATCTTTTGGCCCGCCATTTTTGGTTACAACGGCTGGTAATCCAGAAGACATAGCTTCTATTGGTGCAAGTCCAAAAGGCTCATATAAAGAAGTTAAGACAAATATAGATTTCTTTTTGGCTAGATAGCGGTAAATAGATGCAAGTTCATTTTGAGAATTGACACTGATAAAACTAACCATTCCTTCAAGATGAGATGTTTTGATAACCAACATCATTTGATCTAAAATCTCACGTTCATCAGGCTTTGCACTTGAATAATCTATAAGTGCATTGTCGATACCTCTTACTGAAATTGCGATATTACATTTTGCTTGAAGACTTTTATCAAGAGCATATGCCTTTAATAAACCTAAGTGATTCTTTTTTGAATCCAACCTGCTTGCCAAAACAAGATAAGGAAAACTTAGCCTATTTGTTGAAATGTCTCTTGTAAGAATTTGATCAAATTTTGAGTAGAAAAGCGGATCATTCAAAGTTTCAATTTCAGAAAAAGTTTTTGTATTTGCTCCAGGTGGGGCAATTACAAATCTGGTTTCACTGAAAGGTTTCGAAGATTTATCTATATACAGTGGATGAACATACTGTTCATCACGCTCTTGCTCAGTAGAAACGAAAATGATATCTGCATTTTCAATTGTTAGTCTTTCTGCGTGAATTCTTGAAGTGAAATGAAATTTCTCATCAATATCTAGATATTGATTCTTACTTACACTCATCTTTTCTAATTTTTGAGCTCCAAGACTATGACCAGTAAAAGAAAAAGGAATACCAGTTTTTTGCTTTAATAAAACAGCTGAATAGCCACCATCGCCATAATGACCAGTAACAAAATCGGGAAAATGATTTTGCTTTTTAAAGAAATGAATAATTCGGTCTACCCACTCGGGTAGATAAGACCATAACTCTTCTTTATTTAAAAAGGAAGGGGGGCCACATTCAATCCGAACAATTCTAGGATTTTTGGTTTCATCATAATAATCAAAAGTATCTTCAAACCCAGATAATTTTGAATCAACAAACTTCCGGGTGATAATGTCGACTTTATGACCGAGCAAGGCTAAAGCAGAAGCGATTTCTTTAACATAGACTAGTTGTCCGCCAAAATCAGGATGCATGGTCCAATAAGAATCTAGATGATCGAAATTACCTTGAGGGTTTAAAAAGACAAAGTACATGGCTTACCTACTTTCTAAAGAATTCAGTAAATAGTCAATGTTAGGCAAATTTGCATTTGCGCCAACGACTTGTAAATTATATGCACTACAAAGCAATCCAAGTTTGATTGAGGTTAAAATGTTATATCCTTTGCACATTCCACCATATAAACCACTCCAAAAAGCATCTCCCGCACCAGTTGTATCCACTACATCAGTAGCATAGCTTGGCAAAACAAGTGATTCATTTTCATATTTTGCAATTAGTCCTTTTTCACCAAGTGTCATAATAACTAATTTGCAACCTAAGTCCTGATAAAATTGTAAATACTCCTCCAAAGAGTGATTATCACCAAAAATTCGAATTGAATCATCTAAACTTGGCTTTATAATATCTACTTTTCCAATAATATTTCTGAGTGCAGCAAGTCCAGTTTTTTTTGAATTATCTAAAAGCGGATGATAGTTTGGGTCAAAACCAATGATGGCATGATTTTTCTTAGCTTCTTCAATGGCCTTTTCAATCGTTAACCTTGAAGAACTTTTTGAAAGCGGCCAAAAGGAAAAATGGACGATTTTAGTTTTTAAGAGATCAGATTTAAGTTCTTTTGAAAAAGGGATGAGCGTATCTGAATGTCGAGAAAACATGGGAATTGGAGTAGAAGAACTTTTGTTTATGGTAACAAAGCTCGTTGCTGAATTGACGACATCAACATGATAATCCATCTGATTTTCATTTAAGTTATTAAGTAAAAATGTCCCAAACTCATCGTTACCGACTGCACCAAAAAGTCTAGAAGATAAGCCTAGTTGTTTCAAATTTAATGCAATGTTTGCTGGGCTTCCACCAAATAATTGCTCAGTTAATTCGGTTTCTTTATCGATGATAATATCAACAAGAATTTCACCTATTAAAATAACATCATATTTTTGGTTCATTGGTAGAGGGATTTTTTGATTAAAAGGCATATAATTCCTCCATCTATATGGAAAGGTTTCCATATCGGTATAAAAAAATAACGCATTTCTATAAAAGCATTATATCACCAATTGAAAGCGTTGTCAAACACAATATTTACAATTATGCAAAATTATTATGCGGTGTCTCCATCACAAAAAGTAACTGGAATAATTTGATTTTGAATCGTTTTTTTGGCATAAAAGCTTGTAATTATTTCTCCTATTGCTTTAGCAATTAATTCAGGCGACTGGGAAATTGATGTTAAACGCATACCTAAATTAAGAAAACTTCTGCCTCCATCAAAGCCTATGACTTTAACATCTTCAGGCACTCTTTTCCCCATTTTTTGAAGAGCTTGAATTGCTGCAACTGCAACAGCATCAGATACCGTAAAAATCCCATCTATATTGGGATAGTCCTTTATCATTTCGTAGACTTCATCACAACCAATGAAGTAGTCTCCAAGAGGATACTCAATGTTGACAATATTGGTAAAATTATTTTTATTTAAGTATTCAATAAAACCTTTTCGACGCTTTGTAACTTCTGTATATACAGGGGTATTATCTCCCTGAGCATCGTCACCAATAAACATGAAATTTTTACAACCAGCTTTGATTAATTTTTGAGCAGCTAAAATTCCACCTTGATAGTTATCGCTAGCAACAAATGGAATATCAGTAAAACGTCTATCAAAAGATAGAATAGGTAATGTTTTATCCAAATATTTTTCAATATCGTTATTAGTTAACAAAATAACTGCATCAACACGGTTGTTTTTAAGCATATCTAAGTAGATCATTTCTTTTTCAATTTTTTGACTGGAATTACATATCATAACTTTGTACCCAGATTTAAAAAGTTCTTCTTCAACATGATATAATAATTCGCCAAAAAATAAATGTGTACTATTTGGCAAAATAAAAGCAACAATGTTGTTTTTTTGTGAAGTCATTGATCTAGCAATCTCGTTTGGGACATAATTGTTTACCCGAATTACTTTTTCAACTTTCTCGCGAGTTTCTTTTTTTACGTATCCAGAGTTATTAATTACTCTTGAGACAGTACCAATTCCGACACCGGCCTGCTTTGCAATTTCTTTCATGTTTGGCATATTATCACCCTCGTTTTCATTTTAGCATAGTTTTCGAAAAACATATAACTTTTTATGGAAATATTTCCACAAAAAAAATAGCTGATAAAATTTCAGCTATTTTTAAATTGTATTTATAAATTATGAACGAGGACATACTCCAGCATTTCCATTTGAACCTTGATACTTGCTACCAGAAGAAGTTCCTGT
>JAQUZN010000041.1 GCA_028691315.1 Candidatus Izemoplasmatales bacterium
ATGTTATACTTAGTTTTTAATTGTAGTATTTTTTTTACTGATTCAAATATCGATACATGAATATTCAACAATTAATAATCAAAGTGAACAACACATAATTTACTTGATGGTATTTTGTGATATAATAATTTTAACCATATAAGAGGTGGAAAATATGAAGACAAAACTTAGAACTAGATGGAGTCATCCAATTAATTTAGGAATGCTCACTCTTTATTTCATCTTAGCAATTATCATATACGCAAAGAGTTTCCTCAATCCATATTTGATTGCTTTGTCAGTCCTATTAGTTATTTCTTTAGTTTTCTTTTTTGGAACAAGATTGACAATCACTGATGATTATATTGAATATCAACATTGGATGTTTAGAAAGAAAAAAGTCCTTACAAAGGATATTGAAGAAGTAAAGTACCGAAAATGTCGGTGAAGAACTATTAAAGCAACTCGATCTTATGATTGCTGATTTAGACAATCAAAGATATATATATGATGAAACACTAGGTAATCTTCGAATTGACTTTATTGAAACATTCTGTAAGCACACCAAGTCGCCATTCAATGGTCAAACCTTCATTCTTGAACTGTGGGAGAAAGCAATCATTCAAATAGCTTATGGATTTAAAATCAAAGAAACAGGTCTAAGGCGACTCAATGAAGTTATTCTACTTGTTGCTCGTAAGAATGGAAAGACAACATTCGTTGCAGGGATTGACTTAGCAGAGTTTTTCTTATCTAAAGGTGGAGTAGTTATTGTTTGCGCATCCAATACAAGTGAACAAACTAACATCCTCTTTGAAGAAATAAACAATATGATAATCAATAAAGTTTTTTCTGCAACAATTATATTGTGTTATTTTTAATAAGTGTATATATTAATCACTAATTTTTATAATAATATTAATTTCATGAAATATTAAAACTAAGGAAAGGCCTATTTTTAGGCTTTTTTTATTGTTCACAACAATTTCACTATTAAATATACATTTTTAATCATGGTTCAAGAAAATGATACTAGTATAGGTAGGATGGGTTGTGTTCTTCGTTATCTGAATCTTCTAAATTGAAAGGAGGTAATAACATATTACAATCGCCAAATTTAAATCTAACTCTTACACAAAATTAAGTACGTACCAACAGAATCATGAAGAAGTAACTAGATTGATTAAAGTTGCACAGAATGAAAGTAATTTGATTGATGCAAATCAAGCAAAAGAAGAATTGCTACTTATGAATCAGAGGTTGATTTATAAGATTGCAAATCGTTATACTTCAGCTAATGTAGATATCGATGATTTGATTCAATCAGGAAATCTTGGGTTTCTGCGTGCGATTGAGACTTACGATTCTACAAGAGGATCAAAGTTATCAACACATGCTTACAAGATTGTTACACAGTATATTGTAGAAGAATTGATAAACACAAGAATGATTCATGTTTCTCCTTATGTTTACAAGAGATATAAGAAAAATGATAGATTGTATGATTTACCTAGAATATATCTCGGCCTTGATTCATCTAGGGATGGATCTGGCAAGACTAAACTAGATTACGTTATCGATGAAAATAATCCCGAAACACTTTATTTCATTCGTTCAAAGAAATCTGCGATACGAAATGCACTTAGCATTCTTGCTTCAAGAGAACAAAAAATCATTGAATATCATTATGGTTTTAAATGCGACAAAGAATACACTCTTGAAGAAATTGCTCAATGCTTTAAACTGAGTAAATCTCGAATTCATAAAATAATCCGTAAGAGCCTTAACAAGTTAAGGATTTATCTATTGCAGAACGAACACATTCAATATATATGACAAGAGATTCGTTTTTGTTGATTTGTTTAAAGGAGGAATAATTTATTGAAAAATGAAATTAAAATTGCTGAAGAAAAAATTGTTTCAACCGCAGGGTTGATAGATATTTTGTACAAGTCTTTTTCAACATACACAAGACAAAATATAATCAAAAAACATCCAAGCGTATTTATACAAGGCCAACCTGGAATTGGAAAAAGCCAAGCAGTGATTCAAATTGCTGAAATGCTTCATGATTCTCTTAAAAAGGAAGTAATCATTCATGATGTAAGATTGTTGTTGTTTAACCCGATAGATTTAAGGGGAATTCCTGTTGCGGATTACGAAGAAAAAGTTGCGATTTGGTTGAGACCGAAAATTTTTCAAATGGATTCTAGCGATGAGGTAATCAATATTCTTTTCCTAGATGAATTGACAGCAGCTCCCGGCAGTTTGCAAGCAGCAGCGTATCAGATTGCTTTAGATCGAAGATTGGGTGAACATAAACTACCAGACAATACGTTTATTATCGCAGCAGGAAATCGAAATGAAGATAATGCGATAACCTATGAAATGCCAACCTCATTAAGAAATCGCTTTATTCATTTTGAACTAAAGATTGATTTTAGTGAATGGGTGAAATGGGCCAATCAAAATCATATTCACACGGGTATCTTGAAATTCTTAAATGATAATCCCGATAAGTTTGCTACGAAGGATTTCGAGACTAATAGCAATATCATTATCACTCCGAGAAGTTGGGAATATTTATCGAATATATTAAAAGTAATGGGAGGTACGCTGGAAGAAAACGAAATATATATTGCATCTGTCATTGGGAATAGTCTCACATACCTTATGTTGAATCAAAAAAATCCAATAACTATCCAGGATATATTAAATGGACAATATGAGGATAATCCTGAAAATATGAGCGATCTTCAACGAATTGTGGATATTTTAATTAATCAAATCAAGGAATATTCAATTAACAAAGCATATATGAGCAATATTCTTAATTTTATGACACGTATTCCAACAGATTATGGAATTACTTTGTTCCGTGAAATAGTGAAATTAGATATTAAAGACTACGAAATTACAGAACTTGAAAATTACAATAATTTTATGAGAAAACTGGAGGGATATAAACAGGATGAACGATGAATTAAGAAATAAGTTGCAAGATGCAAGGACAAATGTGTTGGTAAGGGATCCATTTATTGGATATGTGATGCAGCATTTTAATATAAGAGTAGTCAAGGATTTCCCTACAGCTGCTACTGATGGGAAAAGAATCATATTCGGAGAAAAATTTCTAAACAACTTGACACTGCAAGATACAATATTTGTTTTGATGCATGAGTTACTTCATATCATATTAACGCATCCTTTAAGAATGCAAGGAAAAGATTTAATTAGATTTAATGTAGCGTGCGATATTGTAGTGAATGACATCATTATGGAGTATGGATATAGGACAGACAATCTACAGGTAATCACGGGTAGAAAGTACGAGATTGATTCCAGTGATAAGACTGCAGAAGAAATCTATGAATTATTAGATGGAATGCAACTTCCTGAGCCAATCATGGATCTTCACCCCTGGATTGTGGCGGATGACAATGATTTGAGTGCCTATGAAGATATATTTCGGACAATGAAACAAGCGGGTAATTTGGGCTTGAATACTAAAAGTCCAGCATTAAGAAAAAAAATACAAGAAATATTATCTAGTTCAAATACAAACGATTGGAAGAGAATTCTGGAACTTTATATTGAAAAGGAAGTGCATGACTATACATATGAAAAAACAGATCATCGATACGGAGATGTCTTATTACCATCCTTTATAGAAAATGAAGATATCTTAAAAAATATTTGGTTTCTAGTTGATGTTTCTGGATCTGTAAGTAATGATGAGATAAATTTGATTGCTACAGAAATTAATCGAATCGCCAGTCACTTCAAATCTTTGGATTGTAGTTTATCATTTTTCTCAACCAAGACGACAAAACCGATTAGGTTCCAAAATAAAAATCAGTTGATTGAATCTTTTGCCGATGCTCAAACAACTGGAGGGACTGATTTCATCCAAATTTTTCAGGCTATAGATGATTTTTTCAAGTACAGAAAACCTGAACTAATCATTATTTTCACTGATGGATATAGTCAATTTCCAAATCAAAGTCAGATTAAAAACAATAAGATTATATGGTGTATTACCAACAAGAAAATAGCCCCTATTGGTAAAACAATCCATATCGGTAACTGAAAGGAGAAGAAAATGAAAGAAGCATATCTTAAACTATTAAAGAGATTAAAGGATAAAAATGTTGATATAGTAACCATCCCAGAATTAGATATTGAGTTAAAAATTCATAGTTTGAATAATTTTGCACTGATGTTGAATGATTTTGTCATTGAAGAATCTCTTGATGACATTAAATTTGAAATATCAACTTTAGATAAGGAAATAGTTATGAAAGCATATGAAATGATAAAATACAAGATAGACAATAGTATTACTTCAATTGTTCTAATTGGGAATGAAAAAGAAGAAGCATTTAAAGCAATTCAAAAGAGACTTGAACTGATTGATAATGATATAATCAAGACAATTCATGCTGTGGATCATATTTTAGTCAATTACAAAACCCAAAAAGACAATAAAGATTTTTTGGAAAGTCTATCATCAATTCATGTCACAATCATTGAATTTACTGAGGAAACGAGCATTGTTTATCAAGACAATCTTCCAAATTTATTCAATATACATGAAGCCCCCGCTTTTGAGAATTTTGTTAATACAATCGGGTATTTTATCGATGAGTATCTAATGGCACAGATATTACATGAAATCAGCATGATCGATTCAGAGTGTGCAGATACCTTGCTTGAGAATCTGAATTCACGTTTTGTTCTATCTTTACCTAACTACATTCAAACTAATGACTATGGACTTAACCAATATACAAATCCAAATCTGACAGATAAAATTATTGAGATTGTTAAATCAATTCCATTTGAACGTATTGAAAATTATGATTATTCTTTTGTGGAGACATTCTTATATGATTCGTATTAATTTTCCGAAAATTGATAAATGGTTAAAAATAGTTATCAAATCTAGATATTCGGATAAGATTAAGAATTTGATTGATAAATATCAATTATCTAATAAAATCACAGTTCAAGAAGATTATAATAATCTTTACATTGTCATAATAAGAATTGATGATTATTCCAGTTCCCAACAAATGATATCAGAATTTGATGTGGGTAAAGACCTCTGGGTGGATGAATTTCACATGTACAAATACTTTCGTATTCATAATTTCCATACGGATCATGTCTACTTAAAAAACATAGTATTTTCAGGGGATGTAATTTTTCAAACTGGTTTATCAACATTGTATGAAACTATGAGCATGTTTTTTGATGATGTCTTGATTAAAATTAATGACGAAACATCTAACGCCTTGTTAAAAGTAAAGCAATACAATCTTTATCAATCCATAATCAATCAAGCTGTAATTAATTATCAAGAGCTAATAAAATCTTCTCCTTCATATAAGGGAAGAAGTTTAGAACGCCTTAGACTCTGGATGAACATGTTCATAAGCAAATTAGAAGCAAAAAAAATACCCATATTTAAGGTAAGAGACTTGAACTATAAATCAATAAACACTATAATGAAATAAAAATCATTTGAAGGAGAAATACATGAAAAATCAAAGAAAAGACCCTTTCGGTGTAATTGATTTGCATAAATCGGGAATCATTTACAAAGAAGACGGGTCAATGGTATTTGTAGACTACATTTCAGATGAAATCTTGGATCGGTATCCAGAACTTAAGGAACCAGAAGATAAAGACAAAAAACAGTCTGATTAAGAATCAATCTAATTCTCAAAGTATTCTTGAATTTGGTGAAATATAACGTGATTTTTTCAATAAGAAGATATGAGAATTATCAGCAATTGGAAAGAAGAGTTTGATAATTATATTCAACCAATACATGAAGATGAAAACGATAAATACCTTTCACAAGAAATCGAGCTTGATGCAATAGAATATACTCAAAAAACATTCAGCACTTTATTATGATTTTGCTTTGCTATTCTATATATAAAGAAACATAATTTTACATAGTGTATACATGGAAGATGGGACTTGTCTTTGTTATTTTAAATTTGAGGTTTTACTAGAATATACAAATTAATAAAGCGCGCTTTAGGTATTGAGAATTTGTCGAACAACAAAAGCGCATTTTCTAGGACAAAACCTGGATTTGATGCTATTTTTATTTATCTTTCTCAACCACTAATATTGGAAATCTTATTGCTAATAACATTAAGTAGTGCTAAAATAGGAATAATGAACAATACCGAATTGCTTTTGGGGGATTTATGAATAAAAAGAAGAAAGCTTTTGACTCAGTCGAGTTGGCTTCAAGAACTCGAGGCTTAAGTGAGATTTTTATCGAATTCAAGTAAAAAGGTGCGTTTTTAAATCATGATATCAACGCAGTTTTTGATGATAAATTCTATGTTATTTACTTTAATGAAACTTGGGTAAACAAAGCACCAGTAGATGAAATAATGGTAACAGCTCTTCATGAAACAAGACATGCATACCAAAAAGCTAATATTGATTCTCCGGAGTATTTTGTAGGAAGAGAATCAAAAGAAACAATAAAGCAATGGAAGAAAGATTTTGATATTTATATACCTTCAAAAAATGCAGAAGAAGACATAGAGTATTTAATTCAATCAATAGAGATAGATGCGATCGCATTTGCTCACAAGTATCTAAATGAATACTTTCATGTAAAAAGTATTATTCCTGATGCGATTAAAGAAAGAATTTCTGAAACAATGAATAAATTATTTGTTTGAAGTGAAATATATATTTCTGTTTTTAAACTGTAAAAGTATAAGAAAATGATGTTAGTGTAAAAATTATTACCATGCAAGTTAAAACATGAAATTCAAATGAGTATTAATTTTCAATTAATTAATCTTTTTTTATGAATCAATTGAAATAGTAATCAAAAGTCATTCGGGAGGACATAATGTGGAAATTTTAAGTGTAATTAAGTTTGATGGTTTCAGTGATTTAAAATGGGTTATTTTCAAATATCCTGGACAAGAATTTAACGATAAGTCCAAAGTGATTGTTGGACCAGGTCAAGTCGCACTTGCAGTTCACGGCGGAAAGGTTGAAAATATTTTCGAGAGTGGGACATACACTTTAAGCACCGAAAACTACCCTTTTTTAAAATCTTTGGTGAAGTCAATACATGGTGGAAATGTGCCATATACGATGGAAATTTATTATGTCAATAAAACAATAAAAATGGATATGCTTTGGGGAACAAAAGACCCAATTCAATTAATTGATCCTCGATTTAATGTTAGAGTCAGAGCAAGAGCCAGAGGACAATTCGCATTACGGATAACAAATTATCAATTTTTCTTTACTACTCTCGTCGGTACAATGGGTGGTAAAAACCTTTTAGTATTTGAAACGTTGAGCGATTATTTTCGTGGCATGATTAATACAAAAGTCAAAACTATCTTGGGCGAATATGTAATTAATAATAAAGTCAGCTTGCTTGATATTTCAGTATATACTGAGGAAATATCCAAAACATGTCATGAGCGCATTTCACCTGAAATTGACAAACTTGGGATGGAAATGATCAATTTTTATATTGAAACAATTAATGTTCCTGATGAAGATCTTGTAACGATTAATACTATCCTAAATAAAAAAGCTGAGTTTGATATTATGGGAGATGCTCAATATCGGACAGCTCGGAATTACGATGTTCTAGAAGCGGCTGCGCATAATGAAGGAAGTGCTGGTGGAATTGCTTCAGCAGGTATAGGTCTTGGAATGGGACTTGGGATTGCTCCCCAAATCGGGTCTATGATGCAAAATGCTAATCCCAGCAATACTCCTCCAACGAAATCATGTCCAAAATGTAACACTCAAATACCTATTAATGTGAAATTTTGTTCGAATTGTGGTAGTCCTATGGAACTTAAATGTCCGAATTGCAATACTGTTCTTGCTGCAGGAGCGAAATTTTGCCCCGAATGTGGAAACAAGGTTTGAGAGGGGGAATGAGCCATGAGCTTTAAAGGAAAATTATATTTTATCGTTCTTACCTTGATATTTCTCTGTTTCTCAGTTTTGCTTGCAATTGTTCTAAATAGTAGTATGCCGATTGATGAAGGATCAGGGAGCATATTATATATTACGACGAAAATCATTGTTTCGTTAATTCTCATTATTTGTGTGGGTTATTGTGTGTATTTTCATAATGATCGCGGGAATCAAATCATACAATTAAGTTTGACAATTTTACTTCAATTTTTACCTTTATTGATTCGATTCATTCTCACAGATGAAGAACCTAGTTTTACTCTCGCTATTATATTAACTTTCGCGATTACCATAATTTATCTTGGTATCGTGTTATCATTAGATATACTAAGTACAAAAATTAATACAACGGCAGTTCTACTGGAAGGTAAAAAAATAGCAATCGTATCAGATGAAGACTATAATGATGAAAACGGTCAGTTTTCTGGTGCAAAAAATAGAAAAAAGGAGAACAAATGAATCATGGCAAAATCAGTTGAATGTAATGCGTGTGGAAATGTCTTTTCGTCCGAAGAAGCAAAATGTCCTTATTGCGGTGCTGTAAATGCAAACAAAGAAACACTACAACAACCAAATCCAGTTTATCAACAGGCGCCACAACAACCAAATCCAGTTTATCAACAGGCTCCCCAACCCCAAGTTGTATATGTACAACAACCGCAGTTAAATGTTGTAGGAAAAAGGGGTCCGTTTGATAAAACAACAGCAATAATTTTATGTATATTACTTGGCTGGTTGGGAGGACATAAATTTTATGAAGGCAAAACCGGCGCTGGTATTTTATATTTATTCACATGCGGATTATTTTTCATTGGCGTTGTAATTGACCTTCTCACTCTGCTTGGCAAACCAAGCAAATATTATTTGTAGAATTTGTATTTTTAGCCACAATAATTATTTCTGACTTAATTATCTAACAAAAAGCAATCTTCGGGTTGTTTTTTGTTTATGGTTGCTTGTTTTTTGAAAAATATATGGGATTTAATACTTCCTGAATTTGGATTAGTGTGGAAATTTAACAGAGGGTAATTTCATCATATGCATACGAATAGTTTTCGCAAGAAGCAACGAGAGTGTATCTTGGAATGTACGGATAATGCGATATGAAGTTAAAAGGAATTGATTTTGTGACAAAATATTTTACTTCGCAACAATTAAGCATACAAAACTCTCTTGTGTGTAAACATAAATAGGGCTAAAAATATGTTACTTCGGGAAAGTCGAGGCACTTTTGTATAGCACTTGGCACTACTCGACACAGTTCGTGTGAGGAAACATATTTATCAATTTTTACTACAACTTTACTAATAATAATTCATGCATAAAAACAAAAACTGGAATTTCAACTTTTCCAGTTTTTTATATGAATGGGTAAAAGGTGAATCTGTTAATAAAAAATGCGTTAATCTATTTTATTTATCTAGAAACTAGTATATACTTAAAAACAGCAACTCGTGTATGTGATAACGAAAACTAACAGCAACTTAGGTGTATAGAGACCGAATATTTTACTGCTTTTCAATATAGTAAGAATTTTTATTTAATGGAGGCTAATATGGTTAAAAAATTATTATCAGCATTACTTTTAGGTGTTTTTTTCTTTGTTTTGACAGGATGCTCTTTATTTGGAAACATCACAATTCTCACTACTTCAACAACAATTACAACTTCACAAGCATCAACGTCAACGACAAGTCAGTCTGACTTAACCATTAGCCTAAGGCAATTGTTTGACCTAGGTGTTTCAGCTGGAACGATTGATGTTACTTATGAAGAATGGCTTGAATCGATTCGAGGAGAGCAAGGGATTCCTGGACAAGATGGAAGAGAAGTTTCTTTTCAAGTTTCCAATGAATATATTCAATGGAGATATGTTGGTGACACAGGATGGACTAACTTGGTTAGTTTGTCTTCACTCGTTGAATCAGATGGAAGAGAAGTTACGTTTCGAGTATCAAGTGGATATATTCAATGGAAATATGAAAGCGAAGAAGCATGGAATAATTTACTTGAGCTTTCACTTCTTGTTGGTGCATCTGGTCAAAACGGAAAATCTGCTTATGAAATTTACCTTCAATACTATCCAGAATATAGTGGTACTGAAAATGAATGGATTGAAGATTTAATTAATGGCAGACTAGGTAATAGTGATCAGTTTATAATCATACTTGATTTGCAAGGCGGTGTCTTGATTGATGATTCAGATTTGCTTTTCACACAGGATAAACTCTCAAGCATAAATCTTCCAGAAGTTGAAAAATCGGGATACACATTTGTTAAATGGGTTACTGGTTTTACAACAAATGACATCCAAGTCTACAATTATACTTTATTTGATAAAAATGTTATATTGTATGCAATTTGGCAACCAACACAATATAACATTAACTATGTTCTTGATGGTGGCATAAATAACTCTTCAAATCCAACATCATTTTCCGCGGATAGTCAATCTATAACATTACAATCACCTACAAAAGAACATTTCACATTTGGCGGTTGGTTTTTGGATTCTACATATTCCGGTGATGAAGTCATTTCTATATTATTAGGAAGTTATGGAAATAAAACACTTTATGCAAAGTGGGTTGTTTTACCTTACACAGAACTTCCTACTGAACAAGTTAGTCTTTCTTTTTGGCACATTTATGGTCAAGGAAAAACAGAATTATTAGATGCTATGATTGCTGAATTTGAAACGATGTATCCTAATGTAACAATTACATCAACTTCTCAAAGTGATTATGACACTTTAAGAACTTCAATCAACTTAGGAATTTCAGTTGGTCAAGTTCCAACAATGGCTTTGGGATATTCTGACCATTTTGCAGGATATATTAATGCAGGTGTGCTAGAACCCCTTAATCAATATATGTACGGAACTGACTTGTATCAAGTAACGAATATTAATTCATCTATATATGGCGAGAAAGTAACTACAGCTCTTGGACTAGACGACTTTGTTCAATCATATTTGGATGAAAATAATCAATATGAAGGCGGATATTATTATTCTGTACCTTATTCTAAATCAACTGAAACAATGGCAGTAAACCGTTCGGTACTTGCTGCTCATGTTACAGAAATTAGAGCTGCTGGAATGACAATTAGCGATAATGGATTTTTATCACATGAAACTCCACTTAACTATACTCAACTAGGATTATTAAGAGACATTATGGTAAATACTTCAGGAACTAGTTCTAGTTCAATGCAATGTCAATATTTACTAAATTTTGACTCTTCAGCTAACTTATTCATCAATATGAGTCGTCAATGGCAAGCAGGATATACAGATTCATCTGGAAATATTCTAATTGACAATGCGACAACAAAGAATATGTTAAGTTATCTTGATACGTTATATCAAAATAACACAGTTGTACTTCCAGTTGCTTGGGATCAAAGCTATGGATCAACAAACTTTATTTACGGTGATGTTTGTATGTCCGTTGGATCCACTGCTGGTGTAAACTACAACATTCCAAACAATACTTACACTCCAGAAAGTTTGAAACTTGGAATCTTTGATGTTGACTTCCTACAAGTTCCACAATTCGTAACAACTAAAGATGAACAATTCACAGTGAATACTGGTACAGCTAATGTGACAGTTACTGGTGCTTTATCCGCTGTACAACAAGGACCTAACATTGGTATTTTCTCAAGTGCAACAAGCGCTGAAAAATTATATGCTTGGTTATTTATTAAATTATTAACATCAACAGATAATACAGCAAGATGGGCTATGAACACTGGTTACTTACCAGTTCGTTTATCTGCTTATTCTTCTGAAGTACCTTTGAAATTAACTCAAACATTTTCTATTACATATGCAGACTTCTTAGGAATCGCTCAAGATTTCTGGGCTGCAGACGGACAGGTTACTTGGTTAGATACAGATGAAAGATGGGATTACCTATATTCATCAATGGTTGCGAACATTGCATATAACCAAACAACTTATTATCAATACGACCCTGCATTCGCCGCTGGAGGTCACAGTGCGGGTTCAGCAACAGCTCGTGTTGAAGCAGGATATTGTTTACAAAATATTTATACAGACAAATATACGCCAACAGCAGCTCTTGACTTTATGTTAAATCAGTTAACTTGGTAAAAAAAGGATTGAATTAGATGTTTAAAAAACTATTTATATTTGTTTCACTATTATTTACAGCTTCTTTTCTTCTTATTGGTTGTGGGCAAACTACAACAACTTCGGAAGATCTGAATTGGTATTGGAATTGAACAGATGGTCAATTGGTCATCTACTTACGAATAACTTCTAAAACAAAACAACTGGTGTATATGATAATGAAAACTAGCAGCAACTTGGGTATGTTGAGACAGTACGGTCAATGGGATTTGAAGTCAAAAAAATGTTGATTATTCAGCACCATTATGCACCACTTACTTTCGTATAATTTTCCTATATTAGCATGAAATTCAGACAGAAGGTTACTATACCGTATACTTAATATATCAAGTTGCAACTATAAATGTTACAACGAGCCGTATCACAAATAGCTTTCTAGTTAGTGATAGCCGGTTTTTACATAGTGCTCAGTTACAAGATGCATTTTAAGGCACTCAAAAGAAGACGTAGAAATCTTAATGACATCAATAAACAATAGAAAAAGCAGTTGTAAGATTAAATATATGCTTGTTTGTAATTTATCACCGTTCTTATCGATATGTTTAAATGCTCCGCTATTTTCTTGTTTGTATAACCTTGTTTGCTTAATGCTTGAATTAAAGATACTTTTTCTTGTGATATTACCTTTCTCCCGAGTTTTATACCTTTGCGTTTAGCATTGTCTAGACCTGCAATGACTTTTTCGTTTTGGATTTCCACTTGCATCTGATTAAAGGTTGCGATTATACTTACCATCGCTTTTCCAATCGGCGTTGATATGTCCATATTCTCTTTCAGAGAGACAAAACCAATATTGTTTGCAGAGAAGAAATCAATTAATTTCATAACTTGATGAACTGTTCTGCCTAATCTTGATAAGTCATAGATTACAAGAGTGTCTCCGGGCCTCAAGTAATCTATGACTTCATTTAATATTGGCCTTTCTGTATTGCGACCAGACGCCTTTTCTTCATATAACTTATCAATGCCAAATTTCTTTATTGCTTCTTGTTGTGATTCTAAGTTTTGCTTTTTTGTTGATACTCTTGTATAACCTATAATCATATAATCTCCTTTTCTTAAGTGCAAATATATGGGGATTAATGCACTTTTATTTATGCAATATTTATTGCACACTATATATAGTATTAATATATTCAAATATGATTATTTGGAAGAGAGAAAAAAACTGTAGTTTTTTGC
>JAQUZN010000215.1 GCA_028691315.1 Candidatus Izemoplasmatales bacterium
TAATTATTCACATTCCTGATAAAGGATTCCATACTGTAAGGTATTATGGTTTCTATGCCAATAAATCAAATAAGACTTTCCCTAATCACTTAAAGCTCTATGTCACTTCTGACTTAAAGAAATTAACAAATCAGTTGTTTTGGAGAATAAATCTAATTCTTACTTACAAATACGATCCTCTTCTTTGCGAGTGTGGATCAATCATGAAAGTTAATTTTGGTTTGTCTTATTTACCTAACTATAATACTGGAGGTGGCTAACATGCCTAAACATTTTAGTACGATTAAGCGTTATTTAACTGATGAAGAAAAAAGACAAAGAGCGATAGAGTTCAATGAATATTGTGAAGGTTTCGAAACGGTAGATGTTGATGAATTTGTAAAGAAAGATATCTTTGATGAAACGATTATTTTGAAATGCTTGAACTGTGGTTTTCAAGAAGAAGTTGATTACGATATTATTAGTGAGTGCTGGGATGAATCGGATGGCAATTACCCCGAGTCTTACTGTATGAAGTGTAATAAACCGAAGGTTGTTCCTTTGGATGTGTATAATAAGATTAAACACATAAAATAATTCCTTAACTTCATCCTTTCAAGCCTACAACCTGTAGGCTTTTTTGTTTTCTACTTCTATCAGTTTGTAAAATACAATTTCCTATTAAACAAAAGAAACACCTGTAGAACAGGTGTCATATCATGTATTAACATATTTAGTAAAATAATTACAGAAGATACTGATCTAAATATGTTGCATCAACCCAGAAAATATTACTTGTTCCATCCACAAAACGGCTGAATGAAAAGTATCCATCGTCAGATGTTACTGATGAACATATTTGTTCGGCACCAAATTGATTGACATATAGGCTTCATCTGGAGCGATATATGGATGAGTACCATAAACGCCAGTAGATACTCTTGGCTGATATTCTCAATCTATTTTTATATAATAGATTTGTAGTTTTCTCATCAGCAAATCTCATGACAAAGCAACAAGACCATTATTTACATAAGGCAGAAAATTGTAACTACATCTTTATCATTTTATTAAAACATTACGTATTCACTCTTAAGTTGTCTGATTTTTTGTATAAAAAGAACTCGAGAATTAAACTCAAGTTCGCTCATTATCAAGTATATAATTATTCGTTGATTGTTTTGCGCTTCAATTATCTTTTACCTATAGCACCTACATAAGTAACAAACTCTTCATCACCGATTCCAAGTAATTTATCACTGAATTCTTGAATGTATGCCGCAAGCATGACAGCTCCACAATTGATGACCTCAGCGGCTAGTGATAAATTCTGCCCAGCATGTCCTGCCTCAATCGCAATCATCTTATGTGAAAGATGCGCATACTTATACTCGGTTCTATATGGAGTTGCGGTAAAGAAGAATATGATGCTAGCGCCTCTTAATTGTCCGTATAACGCTTCATTCACTCTTTCTTCTATTCCTAAAGTATCATCAATTAATGATAATTGGTGTTTGTCTTGAATATATAGGTATAATCCTTTATTCAACCCTTCAATCTTGTTCAAGAAAACATAAGTTTCCATAGAATTTGTAGCGCCAGCAGTGGGAATTGATCTAAAAGTTACACCAGGCTTGTACGAATCAACTCTTGATGTTTCCCATAACAAATATGATACTTCTTCTAAAGTTAGATTTTGGTCTTTATAACTTCTTAAGGACTTTCTATTTTTAATACACTCAGTAAGAGTTTTTTGTTTGATATTAGGAAATTCTTTTTCTAGCTTAATGATTTTAGAACCTACTTTAGCTTGCTTAAACATCACTGGTCTTTCCATATTCAACTGTCTATCAGTCTTGATATCTTTTAATTCTCTCCAGTCTTCCTTAATCGCTCTTCTATTATTCTTAATTTCATTTTTTACATAATCGTTCATAATCTCGCTCCTATTTTGTGGCTTTTCTAGCTTTCTATATACTTCTTATGAATAAAATTGATCCAATTTTGCCAAAATGTAGCATGAGTACATTTGAAAATTCCAGATACATTCTCTGGGTCTCTTAAATAATCTCTTAATTTATCATTTCCAAACGTTTCAATAATATATTCAATCACGGACTGTGAAATTTCAAACCCCTTTTGCTTTTCAAAGAGGTCAAGATTTGTAGATAAACTATATACTTTAAACAAATCAATATCATTTTTGATTTGAATCATTGCGGCTTTTATTTGGTTATATGACTTCCATCCAGCTTCATAAACAGAAATTCCATTTTTTAACCAAAAAGGCGCATTTTTATTCACATTGTGAAGCATCAGTTGCACTAGTACATGTAAAGAAGATTTTGATACAGAAGAATTCTCAAATACTTCTTCTGGCGCTATATGTATAATTTCCCAAAACCAACCAGAAGTCATCCATTTTGGCCCATCTTCGTATCCTAATGCTGAATGTAAGGCTTCTAAAGATGCATGTACATAAACCATTTGTTTGTGAGTAAACTCAAACCCTATATCTTTAGAAATTCTTGGATAATTGGATTCAAGCGAGCTAGAAAGACTTTCAATAAACGCTTTTGTGCCATTCCCAGCGAAAATGAAATTAGTAGTCTCATATATAATAGAATTTCCATATAATTTATCAAAGAATACCTTAAGTTCATTTTGAATATACTTCAATTCACTTACAAGAGGATAGTACATGAATTTATTTTTTAATATTTCATATCCGATTACTTCTTTTGTAACAAGTCGTCCTAAAAAAGTCTTTATCGTGGCACTACTCCATCCCATTTTTTTATTTAGAATTGAAATAATTTCTTTTGAACCCACTTGCTTCATATCAAGTAAAACTCTCATAACTACCCATTCAGAGTCTGTAATCTCATA
>JAQUZN010000004.1 GCA_028691315.1 Candidatus Izemoplasmatales bacterium
AGCTTAGGGAACTAGGCTGAGAGTATAACTAATCCGTTATAGACCTTACCTGATCTGGATAATGCCAGCGTAGGAGTAAAACTCTTTTAGACATCAGGCAACCACTTATTTAGTGGTTGTTTTTATTTTTTAAGAAGGAGCGTTTATAATGAAACATAAAAAAGAAATATTAGTCATTACAGAAATGAGTATTTTTATTGCAATTGCGGTTGTGCTAGACACAATATTTGGCTTATTTTCGCCATTTAAGTATGGAGGATCAATATCTCCAGCGATGTTACCAATCTTTGTTATTGCTTACAGACGTGGTTGGAAAAACGGGATGATTGCAGGAATCGCATTTGGGATAATCCAATCGCTTGTTGCCTCAGGTATGGGAAACTTTTGGTTTTTAAGTTTACCACAGTATTTACTTGATTATATTGTTCCATTTATGGTATTAGGATTAGCTGGTATATTTCCAAAAGCACTTACTAACAAAACACAGTATGTTCTAGGTATGGCTTTAGCGAGTTTTCTAAGATATTTGTCACACGGTTTTGCAGGAATAGTATTTTGGAAAGATTACGCACCTGAAGGGGTTAATTATTGGTTTTATTCCTTTGTCCTTTATAATCTTCCTTACATGGTTGCTTCCTTTGCCTTATGTTTAGTAATTGGTATTATTCTATATAACCGAAAAATCATACAAGTCAATTTATATTAGTATTTTAAATATCGTTATAAATGATTTTATATGGTTTTAGCACTCATATCTTGACAGTGCTAATTAATGTGGTATAATAGTACTGAACAATTACTTTAGGAGGCAAACATGAAAAAAGAACTTGAATTTAAGACAGAGTCTAAAAGATTACTAGACTTAATGATTCACTCGATTTACACGAATAAAGAAATATTTTTAAGAGAACTAATTTCAAATGCAAGTGATGCAATTGACAAATATCATTTGTTAAGTTTAACAGATGACACCCTTGAAAAAACAAATGAGTATGAAATCCATATTGAAGTAGACAAAAAACATCGAAAAATTTCCATTTCCGATAATGGTATTGGTATGACTTATGATGAACTAGTAAATAACCTAGGAACAATAGCTAAAAGTGGAACACTTGAGTTTCTACAAAAAATGAAAGAAAAAGAAGTGAAAGAAACAGACCTTATCGGGCAATTCGGGGTAGGCTTTTATTCATCATTTATGGTTTCAAAAAAGGTACAGGTAATTACCAAATCTCCATTCTCAGAAACGGCCTATAAATGGGTTAGTGAAGGGGAAGAATCCTTTACTGTAGAGGAAGCAAAAAAAGAGTCAAGAGGTACTGAAATCACTTTAACTTTACGAAAAAACGAAGATGAAGAAGATTATGATTCATTCTTAGAAGAATACAAGATAAGATCCCTTGTGAGAAAGTACTCTGATTATGTTAAATATCCAATCACAATGCAAACAGAATCTCAAAAACCTCGTTTGGATGAAGAAGGTAAAGAAATTGAAGATGAATTTGACACCATTATTCAAAATGAAACAATAAATACAAGAACGCCACTTTGGAATAAGCCAAAAAGTGAAGTGACTGATGAAGAACTAAATGAGTTTTATAAGTCGACTTATTTTGACTATACGGATCCAGCATTCAATATTTGGTTAAATATTGAAGGGGCGCTTACTTATAGAGCGTTGTTGTTTATTCCATCAAAAGCGCCTTATAATCTATATTCTGAAAAATATGAAAAAGGTCTTCAACTCTATGCTAAAGACGTGTTTGTAATGGACAAATGTAAAGATTTAATTCCTGATTATTTACGATTTGTTAAAGGCCTTGTTGTTAGTCAAGATTTATCACTGAATATCTCACGTGAAATTTTACAAAAGAACACTCAATTAAAAAAGATCGCTACGAATTTAGAAAAGAAAATATTGAGTGAACTGGAAAAAACACTTAAAAATGACCGTGAAAAATACGTTAAATTCTTCCAAGAATTTGGTGTAAATTTGAAGTATGGTGTTTATGATAATTATGGGGAGAAAAAGGAACTAATTCAAGACTTATTACTTTTTAAAACCGTCAATAAAGATGAAATGGTAACACTAAAAGAATACATTGAAGCGATGCCTAAAGAACAAGAATTTATCCTATTCGGAAGTTCAAGTTCAAAAGAAGCAATGAAAGCATCTCCACAAATGGACCTTGTTAAGTCCAAGGGATATGATGTTTTAGTGTTAACTGATGAAGTTGACGAATTCATGATTAGTATTTTACATGAATACGATAAAAAGCAGTTTAAATCCATTAATCAAGGTGATTTGAACATTGTTGATGAGACAGAAAAAGAAAGCATTAAAAATCTTGAAACAGAAAATCAAGATTTATTATCGACATTAAAAGAAATCTTAAAAGATGAAGTCTCAGATGTCAAACTTTCGACAAGACTAACAGATTCGCCTGTTTGCCTCGTCAGCGGAGAAGGTCTTTCTTTTGAAATGGAAAAAGTGATCAACCAAATGCCTGGTGATAAAACAATGAAAGCAGATAAAATCCTCGAAATTAATCCAAAACATGCGTTATTCCAAGCAATAGAAGACGTGTACTTAACTTCTAAAGCTGAACTTGCAAATTACGCAAGTGTGTTATATAACCAAGCATTATTAATCGAAGGATTACCAATCAAAGACCCAGTATCATTCTCAAATAAAATGATTGCATTAATGATTAAAGCTTCGAAATCTCCTGTTCACACTGATGACGATGAACAAGCCGCTTAACATCGTTTTAGAAGCTTTTAAACCCGTTATTACGGAGTATCCATATAAACATAAACATCATCGTCATTCTTCTGTAGGAGAAGAATTACAACTTATATTTCAGGTTGATTTGGTGCATGTATTGAATATTCAGTTTTTTGCTTACGAGAAAGAAAAATCGATTAATGTCATTTATTCATTTGAGACAACTCAAAATAAAATATTGAAATCAAAAGTATCATATCCGGTATCTTCAGCATTACATAACAAGACTCTCCCTGGACTACCAAGCGAATCAATTGAGAAAATCAAAAAACACTATAACTATAGTTTAGAAGAAGGTATTATTAGGAACAACCAAGATTTGGAACAAGCCGCTACTGAGCTTTCTGACATATTTGTTAAACATCTAGATGCATTGTATAAAGCTTGTGCTATATAAAAAAAATAAAGGTGGATAATTCCACCTTTTTTTCTTAGAAATATTCTCTTTTCACAATTGCTAGATAATCAAGTCTCTTCACATATCCCTCTTTAACATCATGACCAAATTCAATAAATTCTTCTAAAGTTATCGATTTTCTTCCAATATCTTTTCGATTATAAAATTCAACCACTTTTGAGGCGTCCAGTAAAAACGTCCGGTCTAGTTTGAAAAAATGGACGATTATGAACCCAATTCCACCATGCTTTTGAATGTTTTTTAAGTGCAAGACCTGGTGCTCATGGATGTTTTTTAATGGAAATGAGGTTTTAGAATTGGTTTCTTTTGCCTCGAAATCAATATACCTACCTAAATAGATACCATTATAATCGGTTGTGGAAGGAGTTTTGTAATAGGCCTCTGATATTTTGGCAGTACTTCGTTTCTCATAATCTACCTTTACGACAACAATCGGGATTGGTTTTTTATAAATATACGCAATATCATTATCTATATAGTATTGATTCGTCTGATTAATTGCATCTTCTAAATCCATTCCTCGATTGGATGTGGTTTTTAGGACTGTTTCCTGAACTTTTCTTTTGATTGGATAGTTAATCATAATATCACCAAGACTATTGTATCATATTTCATTAAAGATGGAATTAATTCCTATTTGAAAAAATGCAAATCATTGATGAACCTTCAGTAAGATTTCTAATAGTTAGTAGATATTTATGTCATTAACATCAAAAATAAGGTATAATATTCACGAGTTGCAAATGAAAATTTGACGAAAGGAGTATTTTATGAGCCAAATTAAATTTTTTGCATTAGGCGGACTTGGCGAAAACGGTAAAAATTTATATTGTTTAGAAATAGATAAACAAATCATCATTTTAGATGCAGGTTTAAAACACCCATCTGGTGATTTATTAGGAGTCGATGCAATCGTTCCTGATATCTCTTATCTTGAAACACGTAAAAATGACATTGTCGGGATTTTTCTTTCCCACGCACATGATAAAAATATCGGCGCATTACCGCTAGTATTATCACAAATACCTTTGAAAGTGTATGGAACTAATTTTACAATTGCTGTACTAAAAGATTTATTAAGCGAGAACAAACTAAACCCAGATGCTTTTGATTTGAATGTAGTTAATTACCAAACTGTGATTAAATTTCCAAAGATTGAAATCAGTTTTTTTCCAACGACACACTCCGTTCCAGAATCTTCTGGAATATCAATTTTCACTGAAGACGGAGCGATCGTATATGCTACGGATTATACATTTGATCAAAATGCAGGGGCATTTTACCAAACAGATTTTCATCAATTGTCCAAAATTCAAGAAAAAGGTGTACTAGCTTTACTAAGTGAATCTAGTGGAGCACTTATTCCTGGACATTCTACAACTGATTTTAAAACGACGCATTTAATCAGGAATACGATTATGAAAGCACCAAAACGAATTATCGTTGCGATGTATTCCACTGAATTATCTAATATTCAAAAAGTGATTAATGAAGCGTTAAAAATGGGGAAGAATATCTCAATTATCGGTAGAAAAGCACAAAGAATGGTAGATATTGGTGAGTCGATGGGATATATTCAAATTCCTAAAGAAAAGCTGATTAATTTAAAATTTATCGATGAAACAAATAAAAACGAGCTTGACGATACGGTCTTTTTAGTTACAGGTGAACGTCATGAACCATTCTTCATGTTACAAAGAATGGCAAAAGGATACGATAGACTAATTCACTTAATTTCCGATGACACTGTTTTTTTCTTATGTCCTCCAATTATTGGCACAGAAAAAATAGCCGCAAAAACATATGATGCAATTTACCGATTAGGAATTAACTTAATAAAAGTTGATAAAAAAACAATTTCTCCATTCCATGCGGCAACAGAAGATCTAAAGATGATGTATAGTCTTTTAAAGCCAAAATATGTTGTTCCAATTAGTGGCGAGTATAGATACCAACTTGCTCATTTTGAGCTTGCTAAAGAATATGGATATGATGAAAGTCATGTAGCATTAATTGATAATGGCGAAGTTATTACTTTCAATAATGGTGAGCTTGAATTAAAACATGACACAATCATGAATGGTAGTGTCATGGTAGATGGTAACTTTGAAAGCGACTTAAATGATGTAGTGCTTAAAGAGCGTGAATTATTGAGTCAAGATGGCTTTTTACTAATAATTGCGAATATTGACGCAAGAGAAAGAATCATGCTGAATACGCCTGAAGTGGTGTCAAGAGGGTTCATGTATATGAAGGATAACGTAGAAGTAATTACCCAAATAGAGTCAATTTATGAAAACATAACAAATAAGCAGTTTAATCAACGATATATTGATTGGAAAGTATATAAAGAATCAATTCGATTTGAAGTTCAAAGATACCTATACAAAGAAACAAAAAGAAAACCAATTATCATTCCTATCATCATTGACACGCAGTCTGATAAAGTTTGTAAAGTCCTATAAAAAAAGCGGAATTTTCCGCTTTTAGTTTTTTTTATGGATAATTGCTTCAATCGCAAGGTATTGTTCTTGAAACAATTTTTCAAGTTTCGTGTGATCCTGAGGATGATAATATTTCTTCCCCTGTAACTCTGTTGGAAGATATTGTTGAGTGGCAACATGATTTGGATAATCATGAGCATATTTATACGGTTGTTTATCATCATATGTAGGATTATTAATCAGATGAGAAGGAATCTTATAGGTATTTCCACTTTCGACGTCTCTCACTGCATCAAATATTGCCGTATGTGCACTATTTGATTTAGGAGACAAACACATCTCAATTGTAATCGCTCCAAGAGCATTGGTAGCTTCAGGAAAGCCTATATATCTACATATATCAAGTACAGCAGCGACCTTTGGACCCATTGCAGGATTGGCAAGGCCAATATCTTCATAAACAATCGCGGAAAGTCTGCGTAAGAGTGAATCTAAATCTTCAGCAACTATTAGTCTTGCCAAATAATGCAAAGCAGCGTTAACATCAGAGCCTCTGACAGATTTATGAAATGCACTTAAAATATCATAATAATCATTTCCATATTTATCCGTTGAAATCGATGGTTTACCTAGAATATACATTGCTTGTTCTAAAGACAATTCTTTATTTTTATCACCAACAACATATAAAAGTTCAAGCATGTTGAGTGCTGTTCTAATCTCGCCATTTGCCGCCATAGTGATATACTCATAAACCTCTTGACTAAAGGATATGCCGTTAGAGAAGTCTTTCACATCTAACTTCTTCAAATACTTTAGAATTTCATCTTTACTTGGCCGCTCAAGTCTAAAGATAGTCGCACGGCTCCGAATTGCAGGGTTACAAGCTATATATGGATTTTCAGTTGTAAGTCCTAGCATGATGATTTGACCCGATTCTACATAAGGTAAAAGATAGTCTTGAATATCTTTATTCATGCGATGAATCTCGTCGATAATTAATAATACATTGCCATAATGTCTTGAAGATTCAACGATTTGCTTTAGTGTTGCCTTTGAATCAGTCGAAGCATTAAACTTGAAGTGACTTAATGGAAAATATTCAGCAATTAATAATGCTAAAGTTGTTTTTCCAACACCAGTAGGTCCATAAAATATCATAGAGATTAGATGAGATTCATCTAACATCTTTTTTACAATCGAAATTAACTTATCTTGACCGATTACATCATCAAATGTAATAGGTCTTAACTTACTAGCAAGTGGCTCCAAAATCATCACCTCAGATTCTTAATTCAAAACTTATTATATCATAAACTTTGCAAATATGAGAAAAAAGCATATAATATTAATGTAACAATAATTTATTAGAATCGAGATGAATACGATGATACAAGATGAAATTTTAAAACTTAAAAAAGAAAAAAATGCGATTATTCTTGCGCATTATTATCAGGATAAAGAAGTGCAAGATATTGCCGATTTTGTAGGCGATTCATTAGAACTATCGAGAATAGCTAGTACTACAAATCATAAAATGATAATCTTTTGTGGCGTCAATTTTATGGCTGAAACGGCTAAAATATTATCGCCCGAAAAAAAAGTAATTTTACCAGTAAAAGAAGCAATTTGTCCCATGGCAATGATGATTGATAAAGAAAAACTTCTAGCATATAAAAAACTAAATCCAGATCGAGTTGTAATTTGTTATGTTAATTCATATGCAGACGTTAAAGCTTTATCAGATGTCTGTGTAACATCATCAAATGCCGAAAAGATAATTACGACGTATAAAGATCAAAAAATGTTATATATTCCCGATAAAAACTTAGGTACTTATCTCAAAGATAAATATCATTTAGATATCGATATTTGGCCAGGATTTTGTTGTATCCATAACAACTTAAAAACCGATGAAGTAGATACCATGAGAAAAGCTCATCCAAAAGCTTTATTATTAATACATCCAGAATCACCACTTGCCTTATTGAAAATGGCTGATTATGTTGGATCGACAAAAGGTATTATTGATTTCGCTAGTAAAAGTGAGGCAAAGGAATTCATTATCGGTACAGAAGAAGGGATTTTACATCCATTGAGAAAAAGAAACCCTGACAAAACGTTTTACTTATTGAGTGAAGGACTTCGTTGTTACGACATGAAACTCACGAAAATTGAAGATGTATTACGAGCACTAAAAGAAGAAACTTTTGAAATAACCGTTGATCCAAATATCCTTGTAGACGCAAAAAAGGCACTTGATAAAATGTTGGAGATGAGCTAATGGAAAGAACAACAGATGTTTTAATTATTGGCTCAGGCTTAGCTGGATTATTTACTGCATTGAATATAGATTCTAAATTCAATGTATTAATCATTGCCAAAGAAAGAATTCAAAATTCAAATTCTATGCTAGCTCAAGGTGGAATTGCTGCTGAGTTAAATAATGACCCGATTTTACACGTTAGCCACTATGATGATACGTTAAAAGCTGGCTCATATTTAAACGATAAAATTGCAGTTAAATTTCTTGTTGATAATGCCCTTGTTGCTATTGAAAAATTGGTTGAATTAGGAGTTCTTTTTGATAAAGATGAAAAAGGAAATTACCTATTAACAAGAGAAGGTGGACACTCTCACAAAAGAATTCTTCATAGTGGAGGAGACGCTTCAGGATATAATACCACAAAAAGCTTGACTGATATTTTAAATGAAAGACCTAATATTCAAGTGATTGAAAACACAATTGCTTTGAACCTAATTCTCGGAAAAAATAAAGAGTGTATTGGGGCTTATGTATTAGAAGATGATTCGATATTTTATCCTATTTATGCAAAATCCACAGTGATCGCAACTGGTGGAATTGGTTCTGTTTATGGCTCAACTACCAATGATTTATCTGCTACAGGAGATGGCATTGGAATGGCAAAACGCATCAATGCAGAGATAAAAGATATGGAATTTGTACAGTTTCATCCAACCGCCTTATATAAAGAAGATACTAAAGAAAGACGTCGTTTTTTAATCACAGAAGCCCTTCGTGGTGAAGGTGCAACCTTGGTAAATATTGAAGAAGAACGGTTTATGCATAAGTATGAACCAGAACGTATGGAGTTAGCTCCAAGGGATGTAGTATCACAAGCTATTTACAGGGAAATGTATGATACATGGACAGATCATGTCTATCTAGACACCAGACATATGGATACTAAATTCTTAGAAAAACGGTTTCCAACTGTATTTAAAAAGGTGTTTGAATCAGGGTACATTATGGGACTTGATTTAATTCCAGTAGCTCCTTGTGAACATTTTATGTGTGGAGGAATTAAAACAGATTTGTTAGGCGAAACCTCAGTCCCAAATTTATATGCAGTTGGAGAAGCAGCATGTACAGGTGTGCATGGAGCGAACCGATTGGCTTCAAATTCCTTACTTGAATGTGTAGTATTTGGGTTATCTGCTTCAAAAAATATGAATGAAACTCTTAATAAAATTACGTTATCCAAAGTCGCTAAAATCGAGCCATGTGCTACCTATAATTATAATTACAAACCAATCCGCAAAAAAATTGGAGATTATATGGATGAGCATGTTGGTATCGTAAGAAACAAAGAAGGACTTGAGCTAACAGAAAGTGTTTTGCTTCAAATATACGACAATTTATCAAAAAGTCCGAATTTGACAAGACAATATTTTGAAACCTTGAATATTGTCACAACGGCATTATGTATTACTCAAGCAGCACTAAAAAGAGAGGTAAGCATCGGATGCCATTTACGAATCAAATAATGAACAATAATTATCATACCCATATGTATTTATGCAGACATGCTGATGGTGATGTCAAAGATTATGTGGAAAAAGCGATTGAGCTTGGATTCAAATCAATCGGAATGAGTGATCATGCCCCATTCGCAGAATTGAAGGACAGAAGTGTTAGAATGCATTTATCTGACCTAAAGATTTATATCATCAAGTGCGACAATGCAATTGAAAAGTACAAAAACAAAATCAAAGTCTATAAGGCATTAGAAATTGAATATTTTCCACAGCACAAAAAAATATATCCTGAGTATCTAAAATACATGGATTATCTAGCTCTTGGTCAACATTACATTTTTGATGCAGAATCAAAGAATAATTTGAGAAGTGCATATGCTTTATCAACACTTGAACATTTAGAGTCGTATGTCGACACAGTTGTAGAAGCGATGTCCACTGGCTACTTCAAGTTTGTTTGTCATCCTGACTTGATGCTTTATAATATCAAACATTTTAATTGTGATATTACTCGAATATCCAAAAAGTTAATTCAAGGAGCTATTGACTCCAACGTACCACTAGAGATAAATTCAAATGGAATTCGAAAAGGATTGAAAGAAACAGAAGATGGGCTAAGATATATTTATCCCAGAAAAGAGTTTTGGCAATTAGTTAAAAAAATGGGAGCGAGAGTAATTATCTCGAGTGATGCCCATCAAGTTGATCAACTGTTTGACGAAGATGTTATTAAGGCGTACCAGTTTGCAAATGACCTTGATATAGTAGTAGAAGAAGAATTAATGTTTTAAGCACTGACAAAGTTCAGTGCTTTTTTCTTTATCCAAAATTCTTTGTTTACGCGTTTTGATCGTTTAGAAGGTATAAATATCTATACTGCAGCCGTAAAATGATTAATTTCGGCATATTTTGGAAGAGGACAACGAAGCACTTATAAAACACTAAATATTCGAAAAGTATTGTATTCATTGGCTTTAAAAGAGTATGATTAGTATAAGAGAAGAAGGGCATATATAGGTATTTAATTTTCCATACAGCTTATACCATCTTGTTTTGTGGATAAATTTTGCGTTTATTGATTTCTCAATTAACTTCCTATAATATATATTATGTTAACAAACGATGGATATCTAAACTAGGCGGTCGCTTGATAAAGTGTGAATAGTGTTAAAAAATTGCTTTATGCTTATTCTGCAAAAATACGCAGTTATATTTATTGAATTCAAAAACACGTTTGAAATATGCTACACAATTGAATATAAAATACATCTAGATTGCATCGTTTATTCTAATCTATGATATAATTATCTTGAAATATGAAAGGATGACCAAAATGGGCAAAATTTGTTTGATTTTTACAGGTGGTACAATCTCGATGAAAATTGATGATGTCAATCATTCTGTGATTCCTGCCTTCTCAGCAGACGAAATTATGGCAAGTTTATTACACTCAGACATTTATAATGACTTGGAAACCATTGAGTTTTCCAAAATTCCATCTCCTTCGTTTACTCCTTCACTCATGCTTGAAATCTCTAAACTAGTTCAGTCTTGTATCAACCGTGACGACGTAGATGGTGTTGTCATTGTTCAAGGCACAGATACTTTAGAAGAAACTGCATTTTTTTTAGACATTATTTTAGACTCTAAAAAACCTGTTATTGTAACTGGTTCAATGAAGTCAAGTTCAGAACTTGGATTTGATGGTATCAATAATTTGGTTTCGTCGATCCTTGTTGCTAAATCAAAACAGGCAAAAGACAAAGGCATACTTGTTGTGATGAATGATCAAATTAATGCAGCTAGTGAAGTTACTAAATCTAATACACTTACCCTAGACACTTTTAAATCACTTGACTATGGTCCATTGGGTATAGTTGATAATAGACAAGTTATTTTTCACCGAAGTGTTTCTTATCCGAGAAATCATGTTGACACCTCATCTATCGTTGAAAACGTTGAGTTACTAAAATCATATGCCGGGATGGATTCATCATTACTTTTATATTTAGCTTCTTTGCCTTCAACTAAAGGAATTGTTGTTGAAGCACTTGGTAGAGGTAATCTTCCACCAGATTCTTTAGAAGGGATTAAGATTTGTATCGATAAGCATATACCAGTCGTCATTTGTTCTAGATGCCCTTCAGGAAGAGTTTTAGATACTTATGGGTATGTTGGCGGTGGAAAAGACTTAACAAAGATGGGATGTATTTTAGCACCTTACTTAAATGGTCAGAAAGCAAGAATACTTTTACTTTTAGGTTTATCAAAAATGAACAATATTTTAGAACTGAAACGATTATTCGATATTCAATAAAAAAACGCCATTCAAAATGGCGTTTTTTTTATATACTAAATACGATTATTTATCTTCTTTTTCTTTAGGTAATAATAAGTTTAACTCATTTGCTTCCGATTTAGCTTTTCTAGATACTACCATAATTGCAATGCCATAGATAATTGCAACAACTATGATGAAGAGATAAGATACAAATGAATATCTGAAGATTGAATATCCAAATAAGTAGCGTAGTACAAATAGTGAAGGAGTTGCAACGATAAACCCGATGATGGCATTTAACCAAGATAACCCTTTTTCAAGTTTAAAAATTGTGACTGCAAGTGATATAAATAGTGAGATTAAAAACGCTCCAATGCTTACTTTAATAAAGGGATATGTAATGTTCAAATGTCGATATATTCCTATCGTTAGAAATAACATAAAGACGTTTATAAAGATAAATGAGTTCGTAAATCTTCTTCCAAACTTCTTCATAATGAGGTTCCTCCTAACATTCGTTTAATTGTATTTACGTAAGTTCTTGTGATGATAATTGCTTCATTATTTTTTAGTGTAGCTTCCATCCTACCATTAAGACTTGACTTAAAAAATCCGATTTTTGAGATGTTTAATACAGTGTTTTTATTGACTCTTAAGAAGATTGAAGGGTCTAGTAATGACTCCAATTCATATAACTTATATGATGTTTCATAGAGTTCTTTTTGAGTATATGCAAACACTTTATTATCAACACTCTCAAAATAATACACATCAGAAGGACTCAAAATAAATGTTCTATCATTGTTTTTTGCAAGAATATGGTTATCAATTTGGCGTAATGTTTTTTCGATTTTACGAACACTTTCATCTTGAGAACTGCACCTTATTATGACTTCGATTTCTTCAATATTTTTAATCTCTTCAATCACTATTTTCATAAACTACTCCATGTATTGTTGTAATAAGATATTAGCTTCAGTAAGGATAGTAAACACTCTTTGTATTGAATCTAAACGAAGTTGTAATACTTCTGCAACCTCTATATAAGTAGCTAATATGTGATCAATATTTTCAATTGTATACGTTCCACGTAAATCACGCATTTGAGCAAATGCTTTTCCTATTGTACCTTGTAAAATTAGTTTATTTTCTTTGAGTTCAGTTGTCCATGCTTGAATAGTAATTTTATCTTCCTCGTTAATTGTTACTTTGTTTTCACGTAGAGTAGCGATTGTCCTCTTAATCGTTTCAAAAGCAATTGCGTTGTTATTTCTAGTAGCGACAATTAAAACGTGAGTACTGACAATTTGTGCATGAAGACTTTTGATTTCTTGTACTTTTTCATATGGAGTTAATTCAATTGAAAATGCTAAATTTTCTACTCTAGTCTCCAGTAAATAAGCACCAAGATCAGTAATTATCGCTTCTGATAAATCTGTTTCATCAATAGGGTCTAAACTGCTTGATACATCTATGTTCGCGGATATGGTCTTTTGAAACAAGGCTAGTCCATCTGTTTCAGTGCTACATCCAATAAACAAGATTGATAATAATAAAACAAATGATAATAAAATGCTTGTTTTTAAAATTTTAGTCATATAATTTTTCTCCTTTATGAAACGTTTTGTAAAAAAACCGGCTTGTTTTTACATACTTATCATATATTGAATAAGACTATTAATCAAATTTTTTGGCACTATGTTGCAGATAACAGCTAGTAAGTGGCACATATAATGCTTATAAAGTAAAAAGAAGAAAGACTATATCCTTCTTCTTATTTTAACATAAACTTAAGAGCATCTTTAATTAATTCGTTTGTGGATTTAGAAGAATCTAGTTTGCCAATGACTTTTTTAATCTCTTTCGAGTTGTACCCAAGTGCTTGTAAAGCCTGCTCAACTTCTTGTAATGAATCTGTCATGTCTTTTAAATCATCGAATTCAATCTTCCCCTTTAAGTCAAGGACAATCTGTTGACTGGCTTTAGGACCAATGCCAGGAAACTTTTGAAGGTATTTTGCATTTCCAGTTTCAATAGCATTTGTTATTGATTGAACTGTTCCTGCAGCTAAGATAGCATTAGCAGATTTTGGCCCAATGCCATTTACGCTAATTAATTTCAAAAACAATTCTTTCTCTTCTGGTGTTTTGAAACCGTATAGACTTATTTCATCTGCAGACACTTTTTGGAAACAATACATGGTGATTTGTTGATTAATGCTAAAACCATATGGATTTGGAGTAATAATATGATATCCAATAAGATTCACTTCCAACGTGACATAATTTGCTTTTATTTCGGTAATTGCACCTTTTAAGTAACTATACATCAAAATCACCTCTTCAATATTATATCATTTTGATTGTTGCTTTCCAATACATTATATAACTCTTTTGAAATGTTTATTGGATAATTAATTTAAGGTGATTTGTTCGTGAATTCTTTCGTAACTCGTTATTTCAAGAATAAAGTTGACTAAATCATTTGCTGCAACTAAATGTGTTTGAATGCTAGGGTGATAGTCAGAGCCAAATGAAAAGTCAAGTACAGATCCTGTCGTCATTTTAAAACCATAAACTGAACTAAAAGCTGTGTTTGCCTCAGAAACAACTTCTAAAGTTGCATTTTCAATGGCTGTATTATCCGATAATATGCCATAAGCACAAATAATAATTGCATCAGGGAAATAGGTATGTAATTTCGTTAAGAAATCAACATAATTGATAACGAATTGCTCTACAAAAGCGGTTTGATTAACACTTGACATAGAGTCATATCCAGATGAATTAAAGTCATTAGATCCAAGATTCACAACAATGATATTAGGAACAAATGATGATTGATTCCATTTAGGAAGTGCTGTTAAAACTTCTGCGTTGTTGTCAATTCCAACATAATCAAACGCATTCGGGATATTTTTTACTGCATCGATTACTCCGCCTGTATTATATCCTCTAGAAATTCCCCATCCACTTGCTCCAAGAATTGATATTTCTGAATCAAGCATATAAGAAGTTAAGTATGGATAAGCAAACATTCCATTGGAATTTTCAGTCGATTTTGACTCAGAAGGTTTCGCTGCTAAGTTTCCATAGCCCATCATTGTGGATGCACCGATGAATTGAATTTTCAAAGTTTTTTCAGTAGGAAGAGCTGCAAATGATCCATCTGTTGATATTGATTTTAAAGAAAATACAGAATCAGTTGCTTCACTTCGTTTTACAATTCGTATATGATGATATCCTTCGCCAAGACCAGAAACTAGCGTATAAGAAACTTCAGACGCATATAAAATAAATGTATTTCCTTTTGTTGGATCAGTTTCACCATCTAGGAAAACGATGAAATAAGGTTGTTTTGATATTGATGAAGTGTTAGTTGCAAGGAAAGTAGCTTCTAAACTAGTACCATAAAAGCCTACTTCAAACCCACTAGCTGTGCTATATATTGTTGTAGCTGAGATTGACTCATCATAATAAGTTCTACCTAAGAAACGGACATATTCTTGATTTTTCAATGTAATACCCTCGATTTCACTTGTTTTTTTAGAGTTTAAGATTGTAAATGATACTGAATTTGAGTATTCTGAATCAACACCAGATATAGACAATGATTTCATCCTTAATGTATAATTTCCATTAAGCAACAAGAATGCTAAATCGGTAGAATTAGAAACTTTATAACTCACTTGAGAATTGTTAGATTGATCAGTTACTTCAATTTCATAACTATCTGCCAATGTTACTTCACTATATGTTAAAATACTTTCAGTGACATTCACATTAGTAGGAGGACTGATTATTGTAGAATCAGTTAATAGGGTTGTTGTAGCATTATCAACACTTCCAAAACATGAATAACTAACAAATAATAAAAGAATAATCACAAGTAAAGCAAACAATTTTTTCATAATGTTCTCCTAAAAATCTTATTTTATGTTTCTGTTTTATTATATAATGAATTATGATTCAAGTCAAGTAAACGGTTACATAAAATGTTAAAAAAAAAGAGTAAAAAATACTCTTTTTATTTTTTATTCAACAAATTCAAATTCAAAATCGCCAACTTTAATCGTATCAGTGTTTTTAGCGCCAGCCTGACGAAGAGCGTCTTCTACACCAATTTTGCGTAATTGATGGAGAAATTTCATAACAGACTCATCAGTCATAAAATTTGATCTAGATAATAGAAAATCAATCTTTTCGCCACTTACATTATATGTAACATCATCAATTTTTTCAACATTAAACAGATTGGAGTTATCTTCAAAACGTACGATGAGCTCATCAAGGACTTCGTTATCGTCAAACAACTGAAAAGCCTTCGTTTTATCTATTAATTCTGATGTTTTAAGCATTAATAACTTAAGACCTTCTCTCGTCAAAGCTGATATTGGATATATCTCGAATTCGCCATCATAACGTTCTAAGAATTTTTTATAGTTCTCTTCAGATTCAGGGAGATCCATTTTATTTGCAACGACAATTTGAGGACGTTCGCGAAGATGATATTTATACGTTTCAAGTTCGTGGTTTATCAGCAAATAATCTTCGTAAGCATCTCTACCGGATTCATTAGACATATCAATAACATGCAATAACACTTTTGTTCTTTCAATGTGCTTTAAAAATTGAAATCCTAGTCCTAAACCTTGTGAAGCACCTTCAATTAACCCTGGCATATCGGCCAAGACAAAACTTTTTACACCTTCAATATCAACAACCCCTAAGTTCGGAATAATCGTTGTAAAAGGATATGGCGCTATTTTTGGTCTGGATCCAGTAACTTGGCTAATAAGAGTAGATTTTCCAACACTCGGAAATCCGATAATTCCAACATCGGCCAGTAATTTTAATTCGATTCTCAAATTATATGTTTTACCTAACTCTCCATTTTCTTGGAATTTAGGAGCTTGGTCTCTAGGAGTTGCAAAGTGTTGATTTCCCCTACCACCTCTACCGCCTTTTGCGACAGTCTTACGCTCGCCATGTTTCGTTAAGTCACAAATTACGCGGTTTGTATCTTCCTCATAACAAATTGTGCCTACAGGAACTTTAATGATGATATCTTCTGCGTCTTTACCATGCATATTTTTAATCTTACCATTTTCACCAGGTTTGGCATTTACATGTTTCATATATCTTAAATCAATCAAAGTAGATAATCCTTCGTTTGCCTCAAAGATAATTGACCCACCTTTTCCACCATCGCCACCGGATGGGCCCCCATTTGGGATATATTTTTCACGACGAAAAGCAACGATTCCATCGCCACCCTTGCCTGATTTGATTTGAATTTTCACTTCATCTATAAACAAATTAATCACTCTCCAAAATCTTTATCTATTATATCACATAATTCTTAAAAAACAAAAAAAAGAGTTTCCAAAACTCTTTTTATGATAATACTAGTTCATACCCTATTCTGTGCATTTGAATCATAAAGCCAATTTCGACAAACCCCATTGTTTTAATTAAGTTTTGCATCCGAAAATTATCCGGATGAGTGTCGACTTTAATCGATAAATACCCTTCATTTTTAGCTTTTTGGATTGCATAATCGAAGAACTTCATTCCTAATTTTTGCCGCATATAATCTGGATGAACCATTAGCCTATGAATGACTAGTGAATGGTCTTTTTTCCAGACCAATTCTTTATAAAAGGGGTCGCTCTCTTTTAAAAGCGAAACGGATCCAATAATTTTATTATCTTGTTTGATAACAAATAAACCATCATGCTCTAAATCATATTCAAAATTAGAGTAATTTGGGTATGTATCACTCCATTGATCAATTCCTAAATCTCGGATATTTTTTGCGACAATTCTTGCTAATAAAGTGATTTCTGTTAGATCTTCTTTAGTTGGTCTCAAAATCATAATTTACACCTGATATTTTTATATCACTATTTGTATTATGGACAATATAACTCACTGGTTGTCGACTTTGAACCCCATTTTTATGATATAAGATATCATTATTTGTGGTTATATCTGCATTCTGTGTGTATACTTCTCTTAATTCTAAATTTGAATTACTTGAATCAATTGTAAAATTAACTACCACTGAATTGTATAAGTATAAATCTGAGGCATTTTCCATATAAATATCCACAGAGTAATTTACAGTCCCAAATTGAAAAGTTCCATCGGAATTATCAAGTAATAACCAAACATGATCTGAACTTGATGCATTAACCCTAACTTTTGAGTCATGAATTTCAAGATGATAATTTTGAATAATATTTTTATTTGCAATGATGCTAATATCTCCTTGATTTGCGGTTAAGTTAAGCGTATCAAGATTAACATATTCCATTGCAAAATCTCCGGTTTCTATGATATTTACTGTTAGATTTCCAATCAAAAGCGTATCTGGAAGATAAAGTTCCATAGAAGGGATCAACGGATCAATATATTCCTCATAACTTGTTATATCAGGATTAAATATAATCGTAATTGTTTTTGTATCTTCATTGATATTGTACGTAAATGTATCTAATTGTTCTTGTGTATCATAATAATAAGCAAACTCAACATTACTTTGATCTTGTACCTGATAAACATGGACATTGCCAGATCTAGTTTCAATAAAGACATTATAAGTATCTCCATTTTCAATTTGAGTCGTAAAATCAACATTCGTGATTTCATGATAAAGATTAATTGTTTCATAGACACGATATAACTGAACATCATAAGCTTTTAAAATTGATTTAGCAATAAAACCAGAACCAAGAATAATGATAAGTAATGAAAAATAAGCAATAATAGAACGCTTTGGCGTGTTAATTTTAACTGCTTTAAAGATTGAAATAAGCGAGATACTTTTAATTAGGGTAATGGTTTTTGTGTTTTTCTTATTTTGAATAAACTCAAGAGCCTTCAAAAACTGTATAAGCATGGTTCTTAACGTGAATAAACCAATTTCAATGAATATAAGCGATAAAATAACCATAAAACCAATATTAGATAACAAATACACGGCCATGAGAAATTTACCAGTTCCAGTACCATATTGTAATACCGACAAATCAGTGAATAAGTATAAGTTATTACCTATATAACCAATCGATAACACAATCACAATAAAAAGTAAGATTGACAACAATACTTCAATAATAGCTAAACCGATAATCTTAATAATATTTGCTTTATTTAACATAATTACACTTCTTCCTTTGTTCCATCTACGACACTTGCAACTAAGATTTCAACGAGCAATCCAGTCGCTTGATAATATCCATCTTTAACAGCTTTTTTAAAACCTTCAATATCTTTTTTATTGACCAGGCTTACTGTGCAACCACCAAAACCAGCGCCTGTCATTCTCGAACCAATGGAGCCGTTTTGTAATGCTAACTCTACCAATAAATCAAGTTCATAACAAGATACTTCGTAATCATCTTTAAGGGACTCATGAGAAGCAGTCAGTAACCTTCCTACTTTGAAGTAATCTTTATTATTAAATGCAGTGAAACACTCTATTGTTCTATAATTTTCATAAACTGCATGTCTGCTTCTTTTTACTAAAGTATTACTACCTAAATAAGACTTACACATTTCAAACTGTGAAGGTGATATCTGACATAACTCGCTAACATCAAGAAACTTTTGAAAAATCACCAATGCTTCATCACATTCTTGTCGTCTTTCGTTATACTTAGAACCAACTAATCCTCTTTTAACGAGCGAATTACAAATTACAATTTCATATTCTGTTAGTAACATTGGGACTAGTTTATACTCAAGAGACGATGTGTTTAACAACAAAGCATGATCTTTTATGCCGTTTAAAATCACAAACTGATCCATTATTCCACAATTCACATGAATATAATTATTTTCTACATATTGTGAAATTAAAGATAAATCTCTTTTTGAAATCCCTAAATGAAAACATTCATTCATCATCGTAATTACTAGTGCTTCAATCGATGCAGAACTTGACAATCCCGCACCAGTTGGTAGATTACCAGTAATCGAAATGTCAAATCCATTTGGAATTAGGTAATTTCTTTTTTTAAGTTCATATATTATTCCAATTGCATAATTAGCCCATCCATTATCTTTTACATATTCAAGATGTTCTAAATCAGAAGAAATAATGCCATAGTCACTAAAATTGGAAGAGTAAAAAGCAATCTTTTGGTCAAGACGAATGCTAATACAACCGGCATTTCCATTCGATATTGCAAAAGGCATGACATAGCCACCGTTATAATCAATATGCTCTCCAATTAGATTGACTCGACCAGGAGAAAAAAAAGTACGAATTTCAGTTGAGTAAGGATAAATCTCTTGATGAATGGTTTTACAATCTAGGCTCATTAATTTCACTTCCTCAAAACAATTATACTGTAATTTCACTTTTTTGACAATTTAAAATATAAGAAAAAAGGACATCTGTCCTTTTAACTTAATTTAACAATTATTTCTTTATAATACTTGTTTCTAACTTGATATGCATAGTCACCGATTATTTTATTACTGTCAATTTTCATTTTCTTGTCTAAAACATCAATAAGTGTATATGAAACAGGCTCTAGGTTCCAAGAATCTAAATGTTTCGGGTTTTGGTAAGTAATTTTCACGCGATGAAACGTAGTAGAAAAGATTCCATCTTTAAAGTACTCTTTTGGAAGAATAGGTGATAGTTTTAAAGAAAGCAAACCATCATTTACTTGATACAACTCAAATCCATAAACAAGAATTGACCATATACTAAGCATTTCTGCAGTAGAACCAGATAGCCTACTGACAAAACCTTGTCCATATAAATGCGGATTTGGATTGTTTGATGTAGCAATAAACGATGAGTTCTCAAGGGTTGATCTGCCATATACTTCTGGATCAAGTTCAAATACCAGATTTGTAGAAGCTTCCTCAAAAAACATTTCATAATGATGACTTTTTAAAATACCTAGTAAATATTTATAAGTCATATGAAGAAAGTTTGATTCTCTTTCTAACCAGCCTTTGGTAAAGGCACGGATACGGCCTATTTCATAGCCGTATGCATCAAGGTCAGAACTTGTCTTATACATTTTTAAGACTTCATCATATAAATCAGTATGCTTAATTTTTGAAATCATTGAACTTGTTTTTTGTTCATCACTTTCTGCCTTTAAGTAACGAGCTGGGGCTTCTAAGAAGTATGGCAAAACATGCATTTTAAAATGTTTAACCTTTACTTTTGGAAGACCATAATGAGAAATAACAGGGTTGTTCTCAGAATCTTTAATTAGGTCATATGAATCAGCTTCATACGTTAAGTACGTTGGAATAATTCCATTACCAAGTTGTACAGCTAGATCAATTGCATTTTGACATTTCAGAAGCATTTTTTTCATGAATGAAGTGATTGAAGAACTATTAATTTGAATTTTGTCATCTGATATAAAACGTAATGTCTCACGGTATGTTTCTCGTAGTGTAGAAACATGATCCCAGTAGGTAAATGCATCCAATGATTTTTCCGATTCAATTGCTTGATAGAAAGTCACAAATGCTTTATTGAATTCAAGCGTTTGATCATTTATCGAAAGTTTAAGTAAAAAAACAAGAAGTCTTTTCAGTTCAATTGTTTCACTAATACCACTTGCGAATAACCCTGGAAGACCATTCATTGCGTCATTCCATCCAGGTTTATTTGCTTCCATTTCAATACCAAGCCCATAGGAATCTAGCAATGCAAATTTGTTAACTGCCAAAAGGAATAATTTTGAAAAGAGATTGGTTCTAACAATTTCTCCTGAACTGTTTATTACCCAGTTTGTGCCATTTTCATTCATTTTAAACTGTTCAATTTTTATATTATCGAAATGACGAAGAGCACCATATTGACGAACTTGATTTTGTGAATCAATTACATATTTTTCATCTCTTGGATATATTGAAACGGGACTATTATAATACGCATATTTATATTCGTTAAATAATAGTGCCTTCATTGTTTCTGGAAATATTTTTTCGTAATTTTCTATTAAATCTAAAATGTATGTCCAGTGGTCAACCCAATAGCCTTCGCCATAGGATGCTTCGATGTTTTGTCTAGAAGAATCTAACAAGATTTCTAATAATTCATAATCTGTGTAGGGTGATTTTAACTGGTTGCTATAAGCAAGATTAATTACACTTCCTGGAGTAAACTTTCCTTGCAAGTGATCAATCATAATTTTATCTGCACATGAAAATAATTTATGAACAATAGAAGAGGCGTTTTGTTTTTCAAGTAGTTCGAAAGTCGATCCGTTTATGCTTAATGGATTATATCCATCTGCCTGAATGAGTGAAGCAAAAACATAAATATTGTAATCTTTAATTTCTGGATGAAATAAGATGTCACTTCTTCGGTTTTGACATACATCTCTAAAATTACCATTTCCTTGAGAATAAAATTCGGGAGCGATCGTGAAGAAGTTATAATCTCTTTCTAAATCACCATGTTTTCTGCTATATAAGTAATAAACGAACGAATTGTTCGTGGTATGAATAGTCATTGGATATCCACCACGAAGTAAATTATCTAAATAATTTTGACGAATATACTCATCAAACATTGGTTCTGCAGAAGTTGTAGTAACGTCTTCTAGCAATTCATCAATTATATCTTTCGCTTCTTGTTCTTTCAAATCAAAATAGGATTCTTTTGAAAACATGTCCACTTTCTCATTAATTGTGTGTACATCATTGGTATAACCAATTAATGTATCAATTTGAACACTTTGGTTTTTATCCAAAGTTGTTTCAAAAGGAGTAAAACCGCAAGGAATCTTATTTTCTGTGATTTGTACTTCGCTTTGAATTGTACTGATGTTTTCTTTTTCAAAGTGACGTGGAATACGTAAAACAGTGTCATATCCAAATACTAAATCAAGATCAGTAATTGGACGAGTAAGATTACCATTTACATATGAAAGATAAAAGTTACCATCTTTTTTAACGAGTGTTTCTGCATCATCATTTGTTGAAGAGCGTAGTTTATAAAAAGCAAAATCATTTTCTAGATTTTCAACATTCATCCAACTTCTTAATAAGTTAGAAATTGCTTTGTATCCACCGTAGTCAATCCCAGATGGTAGAATTTGGGCTATACCATCTAATATTTCAATTTGTTTAGCGGTATCCGAGATATTTCTAACTTCAACTCGTCTTGTCAAGGCAGCAATATCTTCATTTGGTAATCCAAAGTACGTTACTTTTACCTCAATTCCTAACAAATCATTGATTTCTTCAATTACTAGCTTGCTTTGAGTGATTTTCATCACTCTGTTTGAAGTGGTATTCGCGGGATCGAATATTTCAGTAACTTTGCCGTCAAGTTTAACAAACGTTCTAAATCCAATTGTCGGAACATACATATAGGCTAAATTAGCAGGATAAAATTCTAAGATTGCACCATTCTTATCCCTCACTCCAAAGGAAGAGATACCTTGTCCACGATTGACATAAAATGCCCAAAGTGGAATTCCTCTTTTTCCTGCAAGACCAGGTAGAAAACTTGCAAAAGTTTTCATTTGATCAAATTGTTGAATTTCAAAATTACTATTTTTGAATGAGTAATGATTCATAGAATACCTCTCTTTATGTAACCAGTTTCATGTACTTATTATATCTTAACTAAAACAAAAATACAACAAAAAAAACACTGAAAAATTCAGTGTTTTCATTTTGCGGTTATTGATAAAATGTAAATAAATATACAGATTCCTTGAACAACTAAGTAATTTAAAATAAGAAGGTAAGGTCTGGCTCTTCCTCGAAGCAATCTAGCTTCCAAAAAGATGAAGAAAATCGTTACTCCCGATAAAATAATAAAGAACAATTCGTCATAAGCATCTTCTCCAAAAACGTTATGAGAGAAGACAATCATGACCGAATTAATAATCATCAAAACCAAGGCAATAATAATCGGAAAGTTTTGAGCTTGATAAACTTCGATTGTTTTAGGATTGCCACTTTTTATAAGTTTTAAACTTAGAATTGATTCAATAAAAAAAATTGCAATGGGAATTAAAAGCATAATAACAAAATAAACGATATCATTTCGAAACGAAAAGAAATGCATAATTGATAAAATAATAGATCCACTAAAAATCCAGAATTGATAGTATAAAAATGGATATATTTCTAAAGTGGCTTTTAACCATTTCGGCAAGTTTTTAATTTTTAGAATCAAGCTTGTAATCATTTTCTTCTCCTTAAACAAAAAAAACAGGATTCAACCTGTTTTTAAACTTGTGGATAAACAGATGCTTGTTTTCTGTCTTTTCCTAAACGTTCATATTTGACAACGCCATCTATTTTTGCGAACAAAGTATCATCTTTTCCTAAACCAACGTTTTCTCCAGGATGAATCTTAGTACCTCTTTGACGATAGATGATAGAACCAGCTGTACAAACTTGACCATCAGATAATTTAGCACCTAAGCGACGACCTGCAGAGTCACGACCATTTTTAGTCGAGCCAACTCCTTTTTTCGAAGCCATACACTCAAGGATATTTAGATTAAGTATCACTTAAAAACACCTCCAAATTAGATTTTTTAAATCAAGAATTATAGTTGAATATCGGTAATCGTTAGCTTTGTATAAGGCTGACGATGGCCATTTTTACGATGATAATGTTTTTTAGGCTCATATTTGAAAATAATTACTTTAGGGCCCTTGCCGTGTTTACTGACTGTTGCAGTGACACTAGCACCTTTAACATAAGGTTTTCCAATTTTCGTTTTTTCGCCACCAACCATTAATACTTTTTCGAAAGTATAAGTTGAGTTTTCTTCAACCTCTAGCTTTTCAATATAAATTTCTTGACCGACTTCAACACGAAGTTGTTTTCCACCTGTTTCAATTACTGCGTACATTCCTTGCACCTCCTCATTATTTTTTAAGACTCGCCACCATGGTAAACACGAAAGTGTTTTTGAACGACCATTACTGTGCGGTATGCGTTTTACATACGGGTTGTATTATACATTATGAAATGAAATAAGTCAACTAATTTCTACCCTAACTCTTGCGGATATTTGAAATTCCAAGATTTCCTTATATCATCCATTTGTCTTAGGATTTCAAGCGAGATTTCGTGAGTCATAATTTGACTTTCTAAAGCCTTTTTCTTGATGCACTGAATAGTTTCAATGATTTCATATTCTAATCCATTGACAATATGCGGATGCTCAATCATTTTTACTACTTTGTGGTTATTGTTGTATAGTGTAGCAACTTCAGCAGCATGAAAGTTTGGAATGTGAAAATACCCTTTCGTTCCGTATATATAAGCATCATTTCCAATATTATCCATAAAAGACATATTTAAAATTGCTTCTGCTTCTGGGTAAAAATACGTGATTTTAGAAGAGGTGTCGACTCCGGATGGATGGAAAAAAGCATTGCTTTCAAAACTATCAGGAATTCCTAAAAACATATTAGCTAGTGTAATTGGATAAATTCCAATATCTAACAAAGTGCCTCCGCCTAATACAGGATTGAGAAGTCTATCTTTTAAGTCTTTATTGGTTTCAAATCCAAAATTAGCTTCAATCCTGAAAATATCACCAATGGCATCATCTTTTACTAATTTTAGAACTTCTTGCATTGTCGGTAAAAACCTAGTCCACATTGCTTCCATAACAAATAATTTTTTAGATTCTGCCAAATCATAGATAATTTTTGCTTGTTCATGGTTAAGAGTAAAACTCTTTTCACAAAGAATATTTTTTCCTTTTTCTAAGCAACTTTTCATTTGCTCAAAATGAAGAGCGTGAGGTGTTGCAATATATACACAATCTACAAGTTGATCATCAAGGAGTTGTTCATAACTACCGTAGGCTTTTTGAAAACCAAATTCATCTTTAAACTGGTTTGCTTTCTCCAAATCTCTTGAAGCTACTGCATAAAGGGTTTCATGAATCCCATTTACGGCTAGAGAAAATGTTTTTGCAATTCGACCAGCACCAATTACACCAAATCTAATCATGATATCACCTTCCTCTTTTTATTATACAACTTTTCTCATGAAAGAAAAATATTAAACACAAAAAACATTAATATATTTAAAGATATTAATAATAGGATATGTTAAAATATAGATGAGGAGTGATGATATGGAACATCTGTGGCTGTATATTCTATTAATTGTAATTGTAATTTATCTATTTTTTTCATTTATTGTTTATTTGCGTATTTTCCGAATTGATCGATCAAAAAAATACAAGGTTGTTAACCAAGATGATCCCTTTTTTCAAGAATCATATGCTTGGTTTCAAAAAGTTCCGAAAGAACAAATAAGTATTAAATCTTATGATAATGTTCGGTTAAATGGCGTTTTTATTCCAAGTATTGATGAAACCTCTACAAACATGGCTATTGTTGTTCACGGATACAAAGCTTTTTCAGAAGATATGATTATCATTGCCAAGTTATATAGTGATTTAGGATTTAAAGTGATGTTAATTGATTTACGTGCACATGGTGCCTCAGAAGGTAAATTGTCAAGTTTTGGTTATTATGAAAAATTTGATATTAAAAAATGGATTCAATATTCTCTAAGAACTTATGGCTCTACTGACCGAATTCTTTTACACGGCGTATCGATGGGTGCAGCATCAATTATTCAAGCATCGGGATTAAACCTCCCATCAAATGTTAGATATATTGTAGCTGACTCTGGATATTCTTCTTTAATTAAAATGCTAAGAAATATAACCACACCAAAATCATTGATTATTTTTTTCCCAGGTGTTAGTTTAATAACTTATATTGCACATCGTTTTTTTATTGAAAGTATTCATCCATTGAAACAAATCAAAAAAAGCAAAATTCCAATCATGATTATTCATGGTGAAGATGATGAAGTCGTTCCGTTTTCAATGGGAAAATCTCTTTACGATAATTCTAAATCGCCATATAAAGAATTTTACCCTGTCAAAGATTGTCTTCATGGTGTTGGATATATAAAAGACAAAGAGGGCATTGATTTTAAGTTAAGACAAGTATTGCCTAACTTTTTTATCATCAAAAAAACATTCTTAAAACCAAAAAAGTGAGTTCAATGAACTCACTTTTTTATATATACACGGGCTTCATATGGCTGTAAAACAGATAAGTTATCTATATTTTCATAATTATGAAGAATACATTTTTCTGTTTTCAAATATTCAAAGTTTTTAATCGAAATTGGTTGATTACTAAAATTACAAATGACTGTAATTTGATTTGATTCATCTTCACGTGAATATGCATATAACTTTCTATTCTTAAATTCTATATCTTGATAATCGCCATAAACAATTACTGAATATTTCTTTCTAAGTTTAATGATATCTTGATAGTATTTCAAGATAGAGTTTTTATCAGATTGATTTGACTCTACATTAATGTTCTTATAATTTGGATTAAGTTTGAGCCAAGGTTCACCCTGTGAAAAGCCTGCATTTAGCGAATCATTCCATTGCATAGGTGTTCTTGCATTGTCTCTTGACATCATTTTAATTTTTTTCATCATTCTTTTTTTAGACATTCCTAATTTTCTGCCTAATTTAAAAATGTTTTTGGTTTCAATGTCTTGATAATCATCTAAGTTTTCAAATGCAGCATTCACCATACCAATTTCTTGACCTTGATATATAAAAGGCGTTCCTTGTTGGAAATATATCATAGTCGCAAGCATGGTTGCAGATTCAGTGTAAAAATTCATGTCTCCAAAACGAGAAATGCTACGAGGTTGATCATGATTCTCTAGATATAGTGAATTCCAACCTCGACCAAGTAATCCATTTTGCCACTTTGATAATGGTTTCTTAAGGTTCATTGGTTTGAATTTTCTGATAAACCATTTTACAAAATAATTATCAGCTGCCATATGTTCAAATTGGAAAACCATATCTAACTCTCTAACGTTTTCATCAATATAAGATAGTGCAGTTTCAGGTGTAACAAAGGCAGTTTCACCTACAGTAAAACAATTATACTTTGATAATACATCATTTTTAAGTTCTTGCAAGTAAGGATGGATTTTAGGGTGATTCATATAATGCTCTCTTCCTCGCAAAATCGGAGACCACTTTCCATTTGGAAGTCCATCTGCTTTTGCGATAAGGTTGATTACATCACACCTAAAACCATCAACTCCTAAATCTAACCAGAAACGCATAATATTTTTAACTTCTTCCCTGACTAATGGATTATTCCAATTTAAATCAGGTTGTTTTTTTGAGAATAAATGAAGAAAATATTCATCTCTTTCTTCTTTATACGACCAAGCTTCACCACCAAAAAATGATGTCCAGTTTCTTTTCTTTTTTTCCCAGTAATAATAATCATCATATGGTTTTTCCTGTTTCAAAGATGCTTGAAACCAAGGATGTTCATCCGAAGTATGATTGACAACCAAATCCATTACAAGTTTAATATTATTTACGTGAAGAATTCGTATTAATTCAATCATATCTTCCATCGTACCAAATTCTTTTAAGATGCCTTTATAATTAGAAATATCATACCCATTATCGTCATTAGGAGACTCATAGACTGGAGATAACCAAATGATAGAAATGCCTAGTGACTTCAAATAGTCAATTCTAGAAATAATGCCTTTTAAATCTCCAATTCCATCAGCATTCGAATCTTGAAAACTCCTTGGATATATTTGATATACGACGCCTTCTTTGTACCAAGAATGTTTCATAATGTTTTCTCCTTCATAAAGTAGTGAATTGCTTTCAAAAAATGATGATTCGCAATTTCGATAATACCTATCATAAATCGCATTTTTATTATCCCCCCACTATACGTAACAATACTCCTTAAAGGTGTCTCATATAGCGATTTTTCAACCATTTGAATGTAATCTGAAGGCATGCCTTGTAATTCCTTATTTAATTGTTTCAAAAGTTGACTTTTCAAGATTTTTCCAATCAATGTTTTTTCAATATCTGATAATGTATTGTCAAGAGAATATGGACGATTTTTATGAGTTACAACGCTTAATGGATGACCTAATAAGTTTTCAAAGTCTAAATTTTCAAAATGAGAAGAGTTATTGATATAGTAGGATTTTGAATCAATATAAGTATTTGAAGGATTTACCTGTGTTCCTTTTGTAATCTCAATTGGCGAACTAAAAATTATATCTCGAGCATTTTTACAAATTTGAATTTTATATGAACCTTCTTCAGTGACAAACGCATTATCAGCAGGATTAAAGTAATCAAAGTCTTTTATAGTTAAGGAAAATTCGACTACTTTCTCATCATTACCCAAGATAAACACCTTTTGGAAAGCTCTAAGTTCACGAAGTGGTTTGTATATACCTAAAGTATGATTTTCAACGTAGACTTGAACTACTTCTTTTCCAGCCATAGCAGATTTATTTTTCACTTTAAGAGATATTTTAACTTTTTCTGTTCCACCAAATTTAGTTTTATCAACTGTAAAATCAGCGTATTCGAAGTTTGAATAACTCAATCCATATCCAAATGGGAAAAGCACATTAACCCCCATAGATTGATAAAACCGGTATCCTACGTAAATACTTTCTTTGTAATATACATCTTCATTTTGATTTCCGTATATTTGATGAATGGGATTATCTTCTAAATGAAGTGGAAAAGTCTCCGCTAATCTTCCAGAAGGATTTTCCTTTCCATAAAGTAAATCAATCGTGGCTAAAGCACCAGCTTCGCCACCAAGATATGAATTTAATACAGCTTTAACGTCATGAATCCATGGCATTGTGACAGGTGACCCTATTTGTAAGACAACAATAATGTTTTTATTTGCTTCCGAAATCGCTTTAATCAGTTCATTATGTCCTTTAGGAAGTTCAATATGAGTTCTATCGTAACCTTCTGACTCATACTCATCAGTAAGACCAATTACAGCAATTACTTTAGATTTAGTTTTAGCAAGTTTTACTGCAAGTGAAATTAATTCTTTGTCATATCCATCGCCAGTAAGCCTATATCCTTCAGCATATCCAAAATCGATCTCATCTGAAAAGCATTCAACAAGATCATTAATGATATACGGATTCATATGACTGGATCCACCACCTTGATATCTTGGTTCTTTGGCAAGTTTACCTATCAATGCAATCGAATCCGTTTTTTTAAGAGGTAATATATCATTATCATTTTTTAGCAAAACCATTGATTCTTTGGCAATTTTTTTAGCTACTTTATGATTTTCATCAAGGACTCTATCATCAGTTTTTGGATTATCCTTTATTTGGTATTTATCAACCATTTTTAAGATACGGACAACCGATTTATTCAATTCATCCATTGAAATTTCGCTAGAAACGACACTTCTAATTAGTTGATTGATACTATACTCATGCCCTGGCATCTCTAAATCAAGGGTTGCTTTTAATGCATTTGTCCGGTTAGACACTGCTCTCCAATCAGAGACAATTACATTTTCAAAACCAAATCTTTTTCTTAAAATAGTATCTAGTAATTCTTTGTTTTCTGAAGCATAGACATTATCCACTTTGTTATAAGAACACATAATCATACTAGGGTTTTCTTTCACAACTTCTTTGAATGCGCGTAGATAAATTTCGAATTTTGTTCTTCGATCTAATTCTGATGATGATGTCATTCTTAAGGTTTCTTGGTTGTTGAAAGCAAAATGTTTTGGACAAGCACCAATACCTTGAGACTCTACTCCTCGAACAAATCCTTTAGCAATTTCTGCGGTTACTTTTGGGTCCTCAGAAAAATACTCAAAATTACGTCCACATAAAGGGCTTCTTTTTATGTTCATTCCTGGGCCTAATATCAAAGAAACATCTTTACTTAAACATTCTCTCGCAATGGATTTACCCATTTCTGAGGCAAGTTGGGGATCAAAGGAAGAAGCCAATGTGACGGCAGGAGGAAAACATACCGATGGATAACTATCAATAAAAGTAATTGAATCTGATTCTTCAAATTCTTTTCGAACTCCGTGAGGACCATCGGTCATCATGATTGAAGGAATACCAAGTCTTTCAATTGGAGCAGTATGCCATGCGCCCTTTCCAACTAAGAGTGTGCACTTTTCTTCTATTGTTAACTCATTTAATAATTTTTCGATATTCATAAAAATCTCCTAATATTGATTACAAGTATATGGTTATTATAACACTTCTTAAAGTAAAAAAAACTGAAAAATCCGATATTTCTATCATTTTTAGATAATAAAAAAAAACGATAAACCACTATTAGTTATCGTTTTTTTATCTAATGGCGACCCGAAAGGGATTCGAACCCACGACCGACGGCTTCGGAAGCCGTTGCTCTATCCAGCTGAGCTATCGGGCCAAATAGTTTGGCGACCCGGAAGGGATTTGAACCCCCGACCGACGGCTTAGGAAGCCGCTGCTCTATCCAGCTGAGCTACCGGGTCACGCATCATTATTATATCACTAAAAGAATTAAATATATTGATTAAATTTATTCCTCTTGATAACACTTTGAATTTTTATAAAAAGAAGATTATGCAACACGCATAATCTTCGATAAATCTAATGGCGACTCGGAAGGGATTCGAACCCGCGACCGACGGCTTAGAAGGCCGTTGCTCTATCCAGCTGAGCTACCGAGTCAAAATCGCGTAACGCATTAATTATTATAATAGATTAGGTCTGTTTTGTAAAGGAATATTTATCCATTTAAACAAAAAACACAATAGTATTTATTGTGCTTTTGTAATATTTCGGATTCTATATTTTATTTTTCATGATATGGTTTTTTTCTGAAACCCTACTCGGTTCATCTGCCCCCATGTTTGATTTTCTTTTAAAGATACCATATAACCATATACTCGATACACGCTGATAATTTGTCGCCAACCAAAATTCTCAATAATTGCGAATACTACTAATGTAAGAATATCTTTAAAAGTGTAGTTTGCTCTTTCACTTTCTGAAATGAAGAGTGAGAAAAGTGACAAGAATACACCAAGTAATAATGTCACAACAAGCAATAACAACACGATTTCAATATTAAGCAAATGGAATACAAAACCTAAAATAATAGCGAAGTACGCTTGAATTTCAAACAAAGGTCCAATCATCTCAAATAACAAGAAATATGGAAGACCAATCATGCCTACTTGTTTGTATTTTGGATTGAAAATCATATGGCGATGATAACTTAAAATATCCACAAGCCCTCTTTGCCATCTGTTCCGTTGTTTAAATAGGGACTTTGTAGATTCAGGAACTTCAGTAAAACACCTTGCTTGAGAAATGAAATCAACACGATAGTTTAGATGACTTTCAAGTGCTCTTTTAGTGACTCGAACAACCAATTCCATATCTTCTCCAACAGTATCTTTTTTTAACGAACTCACTGTTAAATAGCCACCAGCATTAATCAACATTCTTTTTTCAAACAATCCAAATGCTCCTGAAATGATTAAAAGAGAATGAATTTTTGAAAACCCTAACCTGCTAATATTAAATGCTCTTAAATATTCAATAAATTGAAACCTGGCTAACATGTTTTTTGGTAGTCCAAACTTTTCAATGTGGCCACGGTCTACGACAGAGCCATTCACAGGAACAATGCTACCACCCAAAGCAATTGTAATTTTGTCGTGATCTAACATAGAAGACATCAATTTTAAAAGCGCATCGGACTCGAGGATAGAGTCTGCATCAATACCACACACATACTCATTCTTCGAATAATTAATTCCAACGTTTAGTGCATCCGCCTTTCCGCCATTCTCCTTGTCAATTAATGTCAAATTTGGATATGACTTACTTTTGTAGACGGCTTTAACTATTCTTGTTTCAATATGTGAATTTAAATCAAGTTCACGTCTTTTTAAATCAAAGTAGTCAATCACTTTTGATAGGGTTTGATCTTTTGAACCATCATTAACAACGATAACTTCATATTCAGGATAATCAAGATTTAACAAAGAATTGATACTTTCAACAATTGATACTTCTTCATTATAAGCTGGTGCAATGATGGATACAGAAGGAATCATTCCTTTTTCATATAATAAATGCCTGTTCTTAAGAGCCCAAAGAGACATTTGTTTTTTATTCATAAAATAAGATAGAATTGCTAACAAAAAATAAGTAGCATTTATTATCAGGTAATATATAATAAATGATTTGTTTAAAAAAACAACATAGTTTTTAATAATTTGAGGAAACGGCATCTGAAATATGGTATCTAAATGCAAAACAACATATATAATTGGCATTGTTATAACCGAAAACACCAATAATTGAAGTAACCATTTTGTTTTTTTAACTTCAGTTGAGTGACTTCTTGCTCTATCTTCTTTTAATTTTATGGTTGTAAAATGCATGCGTTTAAAAACTGCTGAATTTAAATAATGATTTAAGTCATATAGAAAACTTGAGTTGACATTTGCAAGTGGTTGAAGGACAGTTTCAATCTGTTTTTCGATATCGATATCTTTATTTTGATTTAGAAAATTGATTAATTCAGTATAGTAGCCAAATTCGATTAAAATATTAAGGACTTCATTGAAAAAAATTTCATTTTTCTGATGGATCTTTAAAATGATATAATCAATTCTTTGACTTAAAACATGTGCAAGAACTTGTCTTTTCGATTTATCAGTAGTACTTGATAGTAAATTTAAAAAGGAATTATATAAAACTTGATTTTTTTCAAGTATATGGATGATTGCTTGTGCAAAGATTTGAAAAGTTTGACCAGTTCTAGCATATTCAAGCAATAACTCGATTCTTTCAAATGTACTATCAGTGCATGCGGTTTTTGATGCAATTGAAACGACTTCCATATCTGAATTGGCTAAATATTTTTCCGAAATAATAGGAAAATCATATAAATTTGCTAATGCTGTTAAAACTCCGTAGTATAAACGTTTAACTCTAAATAATGAGATACCTTTATATGTCTCACGATTTTCAAAATCTAGATATGATTCAATTTTTTGCAATTCACTTTCCAATAAATTTTTGAATTCAGGATGGACCATACTATTTGCTAAATCAACAAATACTTCTTTAACTTCCATTTCAGAGCGATCAAAGAATTCCTTAATGTTGACAATACCGGGCGATAGATGCATCTTTAAGATATTAATTACTCTAGATTGATAAAATCTTTTACTTCCAACTAAACTTTGAATCACAGTCGGCAAAGTCGTTTCATCAATTCTATCTTTCAATCCGTATATAATTAAAGTCTTTGCTCTTTCGTTTTTTTCTTGAAGAAGTCTTGAAGTCAAAATATTCAAAATGTACTTCTCATTAAATGTTGACAAAAAAGTGATTGCTTTTAATCTCTTATTTATATTATTGGATTCAAGCATTTTTAGTGACTTTTGAACAAATCCACGAAAAATAAAATCACTGTATGCTGCATATTGCATCTCTGCTGAAAATGAAATTGTATTGTGTAGATCAATATAACTTTCGTAAAGATATTTTTTTGAATAAATACTTGGTGGATTTTCTTTAGTCCCGAATTTTCTTAGCAAGTAATCTTGTGCACTATCCTTTTCTTTTGCTCTTTTTTTTAAGAATCGATAATGGTCTAAAATATGAAATATCATGAGTATGCATAAAATACCAACTAGTAAAGAAATACTCAAGATGGTTTTTACAGTCATAGCTGATATCCTCTTTTCTTAATTTCTCTTTGAATAAAACCAAGGATTTCTTCAAATATAATTGGTTTTTCAACAATGTAGTCGACTCTTAATTCATTGCCTCTTCTGATTACTTCAACACTCTTCCTTTGAACTAAAATGATATATAGAGTATTCATTGTAGAAGTAGAATCATTAAGAGCATTTTTAAGTGCAAATCCATCCATTTTAGGAATTGTCTTTTCTACAATAATTGCGTCAAACTCTCTATTCTTAGCGATTTCTAGCCCCTTTGTTCCATCTGGAGCAATAACTACTTCCACTCCATTATTATTAAAAAAACTGAATAAAACTTTTTGAGTTAAAAGATCATCTTCAACAATCAGTATTTTCCCAATTGTTGCAAGTCTCATAGGAATATCTTTATCGAGATATGCATTTGGGCCTAAACTTGGAACAATGTTAATCCGTTTTGTTCCTGTAGATAACATCTTTTCGCATATTTTTGTATCTGTTTCATCCATATTAAATTCATCTAAACTTACCAATGCAACAGAAACACTGATTGGTTCAATAAAGATTTCTGACTTTTTAATGTTATTTTGTATAAAGGATGCGTAATCAGATATTTTAAAATTTCTCGCTGCGTTACAATATAAAATGAAACCTGGCCCATTACGCTTGATCAAGATGTCACTTTCTTTTTTATATTGTCTTAGCAAGTATCCTAAATTTAAGATTGTTTCATCACCAAATTCAGGATTAAACTTCGCATTAATTTCCATTAAGTTATCAATATAGAAATACAAAACATAAATTGTATTAGTTAAATTTGAATCTATTTTAGTTTGACTGATTTCGTAAGTTAGATATTCTTTTAGAAAAAGTTCGTTATAGGTGTTTGTAAATTGATCGAAAATAAAAAAATCTAACTTTGATCGTATAATTTCTTTTACTATTTCAATTCTTGATTGGATTGACATTATAATTAATCCCCCTAGATCCTTTATGCTTATATTATATACATATATCTATAGATAATAAATAAACTTGGGAAAACAACTTAAAAATTACTTCAATTGACATTAGTGATGAAAGTAGGTATACTCTTTATAGGTGATATTATGAAGAAATTTCTTTTCTTATTTACTTTACTCTTTTCTTTTTTTCTACTAGGATGTAGTAATCCTTCAATGACTGCCTTAACTTCTTCTAACATTGATGCGCCAATCTCGATTCGCTATGATGAACTTGTTGACATGCTTGCTAGAAGTGAAAGTTTTGTGCTTTATATTTCAAGTGACACTTGTTCAAGTTGCCTAGAATTCAAACCGATACTGGATAGCTTTATTGCTTCATCAACAGTTGTTATATATCAAATTGAAGCATCTTCGGAATTGCCACTTGATAATTTGCTTATCCCATTTACATTTACACCTACAATTGTCTTTGTTGAAGATGGAGTAATTGTCAATCAATCTGATCCAATATCAAATGAAGTTGTTTTTTCTGACTATAAATCTTTCAGTAAATATTTCTATTCGTTTTATTCGCTTAAATAACATAAAAGGTCGCAAAATTGCGACCTTTTTTTATTTCATTTCCATAATTTTTTTTTGGATTGCTATTTTTACTACTTTTGGCACAAAGGGGCCAACGTCACCTTTAAAATATGCTAACTCTCTTACTGATGATGAAGATAAAAATGAGTACTGCCCTTCTGTCATTAAAAAAACAGTATCAATCTGATCGCAAATTTTACGATTAAAATTTGTTAATTGAAATTCATAATCATAGTCAGTAACAGCACGAAGGCCTCTTAAGATATGGCTAGCTCCTAGGATTTTACAGTGTTCAACAGTAAGCATATCAGATTTAATAACTTCAACGTTTGGAATATCTTTTAAAACATCCTTAACTAATGCCACTCGTTCATCAGCAGTAAACATTGTCGCTTTATTTGGGTTCACTGAAATAGCAACATAAAGTTTATCAAATAACTTTGAGCCACGATCTACAATATCAAGATGGCCATTGGTAATTGGATCAAAACTGCCAGGATAAAAACCTATTTTCATACAGAATCCTCCCACATATAGAAATGAAATTTTGTGTTTCCTGTAACTTTAACTCTTTGCAAGATTAGTTTATTTACTAGTTCTGGCAAAATTCTTGATTTATCAGATTCGAAAACCAGTACCCCAGATTCAGTTAATAGTTCATTCGATGAAACAAGGTCTAATATTTCTAAATAAACATCCAACTGATAAGGCGGATCAACAAGAATAAGGTCATATTTTGTGGTTGTTTTTTTTAGATGCGAGATACAATCTTGTTTCATAATGTTAATTATGGCAGTTTCTTCACATTTTATCTTTGCCACGTTTTTTTGAATAGTTTGAATAGCTTCTCTTTGAATGTCAACAAAAGTACAGGAAGTCATTCCTCTACTGATGGCTTCAAGTCCTAGTGCGCCACTACCAGAATATAAATCGAGTGCACTTCCACCCTCAAAATATTGACCTAAGATATTAAAAAGAGTTTCCTTATTTTTATCTGTCGTTGGTCTTGTTAATTCGCTATTTACTTCATCTAAGCGAATACCTCTGTATTTTCCAGAAACGATTCTTAACACAATATCACCATATTCATTTTACCACTTGTTGACTTTTAAAGCAATAAGCCCTCATAAACAAAAAAGACCTTTCAGTCTTTTTTTTAATCAAATGTAATTTCTTTAACAGTAGAAAAGTCTAATCTTTTAACGAGTTCTGTGACTAGTTTAACTGCATTATCATAATCATCTTGATGGATTATTGAAGTATGCGAGTGTAAATAACGACATGCCAAACAAATAGCAATACTAGGACACCCATGTTTAGTCATATGGATTTTTCCAGCATCAGTTCCGCCCGCTTTTAAATAAGATAGTTGGTAAGGAATACCTAGTTCAGTAGCGAGGTTTTCAGTATATTTTCTGAGTTCAACATGACCTACCATACTTGTGTCATAAATCATTAAACACGGACCTTTTCCAAGCTTTGTTTCGAAAGTTCCACCAGGATAGTCATGGGCAATTGTTACATCTAATGCAATACCAATGTCGGGACCAATTTTATAGGCTGCAGTACCCGCACCTCTGAGTCCAACTTCTTCTTGAACCGTACCTACTCCGTAATAAATGTTATCATGTTTTTCATTTTTCAAGTTTTGTAGTACTTCAATTGCCAAAGCGATACCTATACGATTATCAAATGCCTTAGAAAGCAAATATTTTGGGTCTGCAAGCGTTTTAAACTCTATATATGGTGTAATCATATCCCCAACAGCTAAACCAAGTGCTAGAGCCTCTTCCTTGCTTGACAATCCAAGATCGAGGTACATATCTTTTAAGTCTACTACTTTTTTTCTTTCTTCAGCTTCCAAAATGTGAGGCGGCTTAGATCCAACAACACATCTAATTTCTTTGCCATCTTTGGTAGTAATGTTAAATTGTTGTGATAGTACAACATGCCCCCACCATCCACCAGCAGGAATAAATTTAACATATCCTTCTTTTGTGATTTCAGTTAAGATAAAACCTACTTCATCCATGTGACCAGCAACCATTATTTTTGGACCATTTGGATTTCCAATTTTTGTCGCAATAATCGAGCCTAGATTATCATAACTTATTTCCGCTAGTTTATTAACTTTCGCTTCCATATATTTACGGACTTGTTTTTCATTGGCAGGTATTGCGTTAAGCATTGTTAATTCTTCTAATAACTTACTCATCTTATTTCCTTCTTTCTTAGGCATAATTTTTCAAAAAAAAAGACACTTAAACACTTGGAAATCACTCGAGCAGACTTGCATCTACCCTGTAGGTGGGTGTCTCTTGTATTGTCTTTAGGATTCCTAAATGAATAGGCATTCAACACTGGACATACCTTGACTCCCGTTTCAATCTTGTGCGTCGTGTTTGAGTGACTTCCAACTATTTAAGTACAACTTCATTATAGGAAATGAGATTTGTTTTGTCAAGTAGTTGATAAAAAAAAGACATCCATATGGATGTCTCAATAATTAGTTAAATCTATCTAGGAAATTTAATGTTTGCATGAGCTGCAGCAAGTCTAGCTATTGGAACTCTAAATGGTGAACAAGAAACGTATGATAAACCGATCTTATGGCAGAATTCAACTGATGCAGGATCTCCACCATGTTCTCCACAAATACCAAGTTTAATATCAGGGCGTACTTTTTGACCAAGTTCAACAGCCATTTTCATTAATTTTCCAACGCCTTTTTCATCGATATGTGCAAATGGGTCGCTTTCAAATACTTTCTTTGCATAATAGTCAGCTAAGAACTTACCAGCATCATCACGGCTAAATCCAAATGTCATTTGAGTTAAGTCATTTGTACCAAAACTAAAGAATTCAGCTTCAACAGCAATTTCATCAGCTAATAAAGCGGCACGTGGAATTTCAATCATTGTACCAACGTGGTATTTAAGTTCAACTTTATTATCTTTAATAATTTTATCGGCTGTTTCAACAACAATATCTTTAACCATTTTTAATTCTTTAACATCGCCAACAAGTGGAATCATAATTTCAGGAACAACATGTCCTCCACGTTTGTTAACTTCAATTGCTGCTTCAATTACAGCTCTTGTTTGCATTACAGCAATCTCAGGGTATGTAATTGATAAACGAACACCACGATGACCTAACATTGGGTTAGTTTCATGAAGTGAGCTAACAGTAGAATTTAATTCTTCAAATGAAATGCCCATTTCTTTAGCCAAAGCTTCAATATCATCTTTTTCAGTAGGTAAGAATTCATGTAGAGGTGGATCCAAATAACGAATTGTTACAGGGAAACCGTTCATTGCTTCATATAGACCAATAAAGTCTTCTCTTTGCATAGGTAATAATTTATTTAAAGCATGTTGACGTTCTTCTAATGTTTTAGAAACAATCATTTCTCTCATTGCAGGGATTCTATCTGCTTCAAAGAACATATGTTCTGTACGGCAAAGACCGATACCTTCAGCGCCAAATTTGTAAGCAACTTTAGCATCTCTTGGATTGTCAGCGTTTGTTCTAACTTTTAGTGTACGGAATTTGTCTGACCATGCCATTAAAGTAGCAAAGTCTCCTGAAACAGTTGCATCAACAGTTTTCACTTGTTCTCCGTAAATCTTTCCTGTAGAGCCATCAAGTGAAATCCAGTCGCCTTCATTATAACGTTTTCCATCAACGGTAAAGAATTTTCCTTCTTCATTTACTTTAACTGTTCCGGCACCAGCAACGCAGCAAGTACCCATTCCACGTGCAACTACTGCAGCATGACTTGTCATACCTCCACGGCTTGTAAGAACTCCTTTTGAAACAACCATTCCTTCAATATCTTCAGGTGAAGTTTCTTGACGAACGAGAATGACTGGTTTTTTAAGTTTAGCAAACTCTGCAGCTCTTTCTGCAGTAAACACTGCAAGACCAGTAGCGGCACCAGGGGATGCATTTAATCCAGTAGCGATAACTTTTGCATTCTTTAATGATTCAGCATCAAATTGAGGATGCAATAATTGATCCAATTGTTTAGGCTCAACTTTTAGTAAAGCTTCTTTTTCTGTTAATTTGCCTTCTTTAACTAAATCAATAGCAATTTTTAATGCTGCTTGAGCAGTTCTTTTGCCATTTCTTGTTTGCAGCATATATAACTTACCTTTTTCAATGGTAAATTCCATATCTTGCATATCTTTATAATGTGCTTCTAGTTTATTTGCAATATCTACAAATTCATTGTAAATAGCTTCATTATCTTTTTGAAGTTCAGAAATTGGTTTTGGAGTACGGATTCCAGCAACAACGTCTTCACCTTGTGCGTTAAATAAATATTCACCATATAATGCTTTTTCACCAGTAGATGGGTCTCTTGTAAAAGCAACACCAGTACCAGAATCTTCTCCCATGTTACCAAATACCATAGATTGAATGTTAACTGCAGTACCCCATTCGTATGGAATATTGTTTAAACGACGGTAAGTGTTAGCACGAGGATTATCCCAAGATCTGAAAACTGCTTTTACTGCTTCGATTAATTGAACTTTAGGATCTTGAGGGAATTCTTTCCCTTTAATTTCTTTGTATTTAGCTTTATAACCAGCAACAACAACTTTTAAGTCTTCAGCATCAAGTTCTGTATCTAACTCAACACCTTTGACTTCTTTTCTATGTTCTAGAATTGCCTCGAAGTTACTTTTTTCGACTTCCATTACAACGTCAGAGAACATTTGAATGAAACGACGATAGGAGTCATAAGCAAATCTTGGGTTATTAGTCAATGTAGCAAGTCCTTCAACTGCAACATCATTTAATCCAAGATTCAATATTGTATCCATCATACCTGGCATAGATACTCTAGCACCTGAACGAACAGATACTAAGAATGGATTTTTATTATCCCCAAATTTCTTCCCCGCAATTTTTTCAGTTTGTGATAACGCTTGATCAATTTGAGATAAAATCTCATCATTGATGCGTTTTCCATCTTTGTAGTATTGCGTACAAGCATCTGTTGAAATTGCAAATCCTTGTGGAACAGGCATTCCTAGATTTGTCATTTCACATAAATTTGCACCTTTACCACCAAGAAGGTTTTTCATTGAAGCATTTCCTTCTTTGAATAAATAAACATATTTAGCCATAGTTAATTCCTTCCTTAAATTTATTTTAGCTTAACATCAAAATTATAACATTTCATCTTCGAAATTACAAATAAAATGAGATGGATATTTTCATGTTTTTGATGAATTATGCAGTCATTTTGAGAATAAGCGGTGCAGATACTTTTTTAATGACTGAAACGAACACAACAAACAGTCCGATATTTAATATACTATTCAAGATTATCATCCATTCCCAACCAATTATATCCCAAAGCAAGAAAGTTAGGATTCCATTCACGATGATAAAACCCCAGTTTCCAAAAATACTTATAACAGACCCTAGTGATTGTTTTACGACTTCAGTGTCATTTTTATATTCGAATTTTGGAAAATATAAATTGATAATCGAATCAAAACTTGAAGTAACTAGTGAATAACTAGTGACAAACAAAACAAGTGAGGCAAGACTAATAATAGAAATTTGAAAACTAATTCCTAACATTAGCAAAGCAAATAAAGCTAAAGGCAACCCTAAAATCACATTAAATATCATCTTAGAAAAGATAATTTTTGAAGATTTGATAGGAAGGCTTTTGATGATCCAAAAGTTCTTTCCCTCTAAAGATAGACTAATCCCAGACGTATAGATTGTCGATAAACAAAATCCAATTGCGACAATGATAAGCATTTCAATAGGTAGATTAACACTTCCCATATTGACTAAAAATGCTTGAACATCACTTTTAAATATGAGACCAAGTACTCCTAACAAAAATAAGAATACTGCACCAAGTCCAGAGTTCATCGCATAAATCGGAACTGATATGAATTTTTTCCATTCTTTTTTAATAATCGATTTAGTGACAGACTGAGTAACACTGACAGCCTTTTTAGCATTTTTTCTAGTAACTACAGTCATGCCTTTTTGATTTGTCTTTACAACCATTTTTTCAATTCCTAGGAAGAATAAAACGAATGGAACAAAACTAATTAGGAATAATAATAACAAACTAAAGATATCGTGGCTTGACACTGCTTTAGCAAACCACATCATAGGGAGGTAAACTTCTCCTAGTCCCGATATGAAACCTTCTTGACTCATAAGTGGATTTGCAGCATTCATGTTGAATGAAAAAGATAAATACATAACACCAATCATTGCAATAAGTAAAAAGACTGTGACAAGGACCTTAGAATTACGTAGTTTTGAAGTGATTCTCGAAATGAATAAAGAAATAAACGATAAAATAATTGTTGGGATTAAAGGAATTAAAATTAAACCAATCAAATAAAATAAAATACCAAGTATAGTCACACCAGAGTGGAAAAAATATGAAAATGCAATTGGTAATGTAAAAATAAATACTGTAAAATAAATCATTATCATCATTACGGTAAGTTTTGCGAACAAAACTACTCGTGATGGAATTGGTAATGGCTCTAAAATTTGATAATCTTTGTAATGAAATAGATAACCATTGGATCGAAGCAACGAGAAAATCATTGTAATCATTGTCGCATAGACAAAGACATACATTAACAACAAATCAATCATAGAAGCTTCATTTAATATTTTTCCTAAGTCAAAAAATATAAAGCCAAATGAACCAAAAAAGGAAACTCCAGCATAGATTAGAAGGATAATTATTAAAACAGTTTTTTTCTTGTTTTTTTTCATATCAAACCCTAAGACACGTTTGAGAGAAAAATTTTCATGCAAGAATAATTTTAGTAGTCTAGTGTACATCATAATTCATCTGTCATCTCCAAGAAGATATGCTCTAAGGTTTCATCTTTAATGATGTTTTGAGTATCTCCGTTAGCGATAATTTTTCCTTGTTTTATAATCGCAACTTTATTACATAATTTTTCAACAACTTCAAGGACATGGGTAGAAAAGAAAATAGCAACTCCTTTACTACACATATCTCTAAACACTTCTTTTAACAAAAAACTAGCTTTTGGATCTAACCCGACAAATGGTTCATCTAGTAACAATACTTTTGGCTCATGAATAAGCGAACTCATAATCACGATTTTTTGTTTCATACCGTGAGAATAGGAAGAAATAGGGTTGCTAAGAACTGCTGACATTTCAAACATCGTTGAATACTTTTCAACTAATCTTTGTCTTGTAGAAGGTTCTACATCAAAAACATCAGCGATAAAATCTAAATACTCCATGCCAGTTAATGAGTCATAAATATCTGGATTGTCTGGAATATATGCAATAATCTTTTTCACTTCAAGAGGATCAGTTTTAATTGAATGGTTATTCACTAAAATGTCACCTTTATCGAAGTCAATAATTCCTGCAATTGATTTTAATAGTGTTGTTTTTCCTGCACCATTATGGCCAATAAAACCATAGATATCTCCCTTCTCAATAACTAAGTCAATTGAATCACAAGCCATTTTTTTTCCGTCATAAGATTTTGAAACATTTTTTATTTCAAGCATTTTAATCACCTCATTTATATTTTAACTCAACAGAATAGATTTGTCAATAATTTAAAATAATTAAAAATAATTCGCATAATTTCGAGGGTATTAATCTTTATTGACAGTTCATAGTGTTATAGTTGAAAAAACTTGATTTTTAATTCAAACTTGATTATAATAATTAAAGCACACATGCTCCTATAGTTTAGTGGCAAAACGCAGCAATGGTAATGCTGAAATTCAAGTTCGATTCTTGGTAGGAGCACCATATAATTATAGCCCTTTTTTAATTTGACTAGTGTGATACAAATTATATATATACGATAATTAAAAAAGATAATTGCTTGGGCAATTATCTTTTTTATATGTATAAATAAGTCTTATCTTAAAGTTGAACCCGAAGGGATGATATTATCTTCTACTTTATTTAAATCGGCAGAACGGAAAATTCGACAATTTCTACCGATAACCATGTTTTTCGGGACATGAATGTCTTTTCCTAAAATAGTAATTCCAGAAGATAAAAGTCCAGGATTTTCAATGTTTGGTGTATTGTCAGTACCAAAGCCTACGATAGCATTGTCTTCAATGATTGTATTTTTATCAATAATACAATTTTCTACAATTGCACCTGGTTTGATTTCTACGTTATTTAGAAGAACACTATTTTTAACTTTTGCGAGTGGATGAATAATTACTCCTGGTGATAGCACACTTCTTTCAACTTGCCCAGCGACGATAGCACCATTTGATAATAGGGCTTGACGAATTACAGCTTTTGAACCAACTTTAACAGCAGGTAGTTCTTCAGATTTAGTATAAATTTTCCAAGATGTATCATACATGTCAAGAGGAATCTTATCGACAGTCTCGATCAATTCAAGATTTGCTTGAAGATAAGAATCATATGTACCAACATCTTTCCAATAGTCATAAAACTTGTAAGAATAGACACCATCTTCAGTTATCATGTCAGGAATGATATGTTTACCAAAATCTAAATCAGGAATAGAATCATTTTTAAGTTTTTCTAACAAAACATCTGTATTAAAAACATAAATCCCCATAGAAGCAAGATTTGATTTTGGTTGTTTTGGTTTTTCATCGAAACGGAAAATTCGGTTATTTTCATCGGCTTCTAATATTCCAAAACGGTGTGCTTCAGCAAGTTCTACTACTTTACATGCAACAGTTAATTTAGCATTTGTCTGAATATGTTGTTCAATCATCTTACGATAATCCATTTTGTAAATGTGATCACCAGACAAAATAAGAACATATTTTGAATGGCTTTGCTCAATGTAATGAATGTTTTTCCGAACAGCATCAGCAGTTCCATTATACCAGTCACTATGAGGTTGTAATAATGTTACCTTTGAATCTCTACGGTCTAAATCCCATGGTTTTCCTGATCCAATATGGTCATTTAAAGAAAAAGGAAGATACTGAGTCAAAATGGCAATATTGTAAATGCCAGAATTTGCACAATTACTTAATGTAAAGTCAATAATACGGTATTTTCCTGCAAATGGGACGCTTGGCTTAACTCGATTCTCAGATAAAATATCAAGTCTTGAGCCTCTACCTCCAGCAAGAATTAGTGCTAATACTTCCATATAATTCGCCTCTTATTCTCTTAAAATTTTTCGATACAGTTTTTTATATGCTTTTGCTGATTGATTCCAACCGAAATCCATACTCATTGCATTTTGAATCAAAGTATCCCATGAAGATGGGTCTTTATGATAAATCTGTAGAGCATATCGGATTACAAACATCATATCATGCGCGTTGAAATGGCTAAAACTAAAACCAGTTCCTTTTTGCTCATAAATGTTGAATGGTATTACCGTGTCCACTAAGCCGCCAGTTTCTCTAACAATCGGAATAGTTCCATATTTTAAAGCAATTATTTGTCCTAATCCACATGGTTCAAACTTAGAAGGCATTAAAAACATATCTGCACCAGCATAAATAAGGTGAGCTAGCTCATTTGAATAACCGATAACCACTTTAACTTTATCCTTAAATGTACTTTCTAGAGAACGGAAATAGTCAACGTATTCTTTTTCTCCATCACCCAACACAATAAAGGTAAAATCATCTGAATTTAATAATTCATTGAATACTCGTTTAATCAAATCAATACCTTTTTGACTAACAAGTCTCGATATAATTGCAATCGTTGGTTTGTTTGAGTCAAAATGAATATTAAGTTTTTTATATAAAGCTGTCTTATTTGCTAATTTCCCTACTTTCACCGATTTCAAATCATATTTTAAGGCAATTAAGTTATCATTTTCAGGGTTAAAATCTTTATAACTGATACCATTCAATATACCTTGTAAACGGTCTTTCCTTGCTTTTAGCAACTTTTGCATACCATACCCAAAATAATCAGTCAATATTTCTTCTGCATACGTTTTTGATACAGTAGATAAAAAGTCTGCTGACACAATTCCAGATTTTAAAAAGTTAAGGAACCCTTCATATTCAAAACGTCCATCATATTGCATATTGAAGTAATGATAATCACTGATTGGATAAATTCCTTGATAAGCTAGATTATGTATACTTAAGATTGTTTTAATCTTCGAAAGAGCTGGATATTTTACTTTAAGAAGTAAAGGAATCATTCCGGTGTGCCAGTCATGGACGTGAACCAAATCAGGCATAAAGCCAATTTTATCGAGTGATTCTAGTGCTGCCTTTTGAAAAAATGCATATCGTTCAGATTCATCGCCATAACCATATACCTGATCTCTTGAACCAAAATAAAACTGATTGTCAATAAAGTAATATAATATATTTCCTTTCTTCAGTGTTTCAACGCCAACATAGACATCTAATTTATCGCCGAGCTCAATTGTAAAATGACATAAATGAGTCATTTCATTATCAAACTTTTTCGGTATAGCTTTGTATTTTGGCATCATAACACGAACTTCAGCGTTTCCTAAACGTTTTATTTCTCCTGGGAGCGATCCCACGACATCCGCAAGTCCACCAATTTTAATAAATGGGAAGCACTCAGCGCTAATATTAAGAATGTTCATAAGAAACCTCCTTTTTTGATTTCAATTTAATTATATCATATATATATTCTCTTTTTAAATACACATCTAAAATTATGGCCAAAATTTAATTAGATCTTTTTTGACAACAGACATAATAATGTAAGTTGATTCCATTAGTAACATCAGTAATAAAATACTTGGAATGGACAATGACTCAAGTTTAAAGTATTTGCCTAAAACAATGAAGCAAAATGCTGAAACAAATAATGATGAAATGACGATAATTGATCTTCTCTTGTTTAATGGCATCGAGACATTGACTAATACAAGTAAATATGCAAAAGTAGCTGCAATAATACCAACAGTTGAAATTTCACCATCTGTTATATTTGGCCAAAAAGACGCGAACAAATAAACACCTAGCAAATTAGCAATCACTAGTAAACTTCCAGGAATGACGAGTTTAAATACTTTTTTAAGAAAAACACCTTGGAACCTTGTTGTATTTGGCTCAAGAGCGATAAAAGCTGATGGGATTCCAATAATAAAGGTTTCAATAACGACCATCTGTACCGGTTCAAACGGATAAATTTTAGATGTAATTAACAACACAATTGTTAATAGTATCGTGTATACGGTTTTTACGAGGTACAATACAGAAGCATTTTTCATGTTGCTAACGATTTGTCTTCCCTGTTTGACAACTTGGGGTAAAGAACTAAAATCATTATTTAATAGTACTAAATGACTTATATTTGTTGCTGCTTCTGAACCACCAGCAAGCGCAACTGAACAATCTGCCTCTTTCAAAGCTAAAATATCATTAACACCATCTCCAATCATTGCAACTTTGTGATTGTTTTGCTTGAAAGTTTGAATTAGTAGTTTCTTTTGGTTCGGTGAAACACGTCCAAATACATTATAAGAGGAGCATACTTCCACGAGTTTTTCATCCGATATTTTTTCCAAAGACAAATATTTATGCGCATTAGGTACACCGGCTCTTCTAGCTACTTCAGATACAGTTAGAGCGTTATCACCTGATATTACTTTGATTTCAACGCCACTTTCTTGAAATTCATCTAGTGTAGTTTTTGCACTTGAACGAATATGATCTTCAATTAATATAAGGCCAATTGGATAAACTGAACCATTAATCATGTCGTTACTAATTTCATCAACTTTTGCGAATAATAATACCCTCTTTCCAAGACGAGCATATTTTTCAACAACTTTTTTGATTTTTAAATACTTTCCTTTGAAAATCATCTCAGGAGCGCCAATCGCAAACGAACCTTCATCAAAAGTACAAGCACTGTATTTTCTCAATGAATCGAATGTAAGTGTATTTTTTACTCTGAGTTTACGTTTTTTTCCAAAATACTTATGGAGTGCTCGTGATGTTTGATTATCATCACTTAACGCATAATTCATCGATTGAATAACAATTGATGCGTCAATTGTGGAAGGAGTAATATCAATATCTTCTGTTGTTTCAAGAGGAATATATTCATCAACTTCCATCGTTCCATCCGTAATAGTTCCTGTTTTATCGAGACAAATCATGTCAATCCTTGATAATGTTTCGATGGAATATAATTCTTGAACCAATGTTTGATGTTTGGACAACTTAACTACTGAAGTTGCAAAAGTAACAGTTGTTAATAAAAATAGACCAGATGGGACCATTGCAACCATTGCTCCAGCCATTTTCTTTAAAGCGTTTTGATACAGAACTGGCTCGTGAAGAAAATCAAGAAAGTAGTCATATCCAGAAGTTTGATACGCATTATAAAAAGTCATTAATCCTAACGGGATAATAATTATGCCTATTATTTTTAAGAGTTTTCTTAATGAACCAAGGATTTCAGATGTTGGTTTACCTAAAGTTTTTACTTTAGCAGATAGTTTTTCTATATAATTATCTTTCCCAACAGCAATAACTTTTGCGTAACCATTTCCTGAGACAACGAAACTACCAGATCTAATTTCATCGCCGATATTTTTAACAATCGGTTCACTCTCACCAGTTAAATTAGATTCATTTACTGTGACTGTTCCCATGATGATGGTTGCATCTGTTACAATTTGCTTTCCGAGAGACACATGATAAATATCATCAATCACAATCTCTTGAATTAAAACTTCAATCTCGAAGTTTTGACGGATAACAAGTGCTTTTGCTTCAGAAATAAAGGATAAGTTTTTAATTGTATTCCTTGCTTTAATTTCTTGAATAATACCGATAATTGTATTTAGTACTGCAATCAACATAAAGAACAAATTTTCATAACTTTTTATGGATATTAACAATACACCAAGAACAGTTAAAATTAAGTTGAAATATGAAAAAAGATTTCCGAAGATAATCTGTTTGGTTGATTTTAAACCTGAAGTTTTAACAATATTTGTTTTGCCTTCAATGATTCTTTGATTAACTTCTTCAATCGTAAGGCCACTCGGAAGGAAATTAGACTCTTTCATAAACGACACCACCCAATTTGGTTATTATATCAAAAAATCGAATAATTCTCAATGAAATACAAAAAAGAACACTATTTCTAGTGTTCAAATACGCTTTTTCCGATGAATTCCCGTAATAACGAATTACATGGGACTAAATATTGATCAATTTCTTTAAAGTACTTTAAAAATTTAATTAATCGATTTGCTTGAATGAAGTATTCAGAATCATAAGGAATCTGTTTTAAAGCATTCATTGCAAAGCGCTTTAAAACACATAATTCATAAGTTAACTCAGAATTATATATATAATTTGCATTCTCAATAAAAGGATAAATCCATTTATACTCACCTCTTCTAACAGATGGCCACATACTAAGTGTTTTCTCTGGTGAAGTGTTTCTAAATTGCAAATCCCGAACAATTCTTCTTAATAAACGTAGGTCCGTTAAATTAATGGGATTATTGTAATCAATATTAATTTGCGCAAATGGAGAAATATAAATTGTGAATTTTTGATTAGATGGAATAAACTCTGTCAACAAATCATTTAATGCATGAATTCCCTCAATAATGATTGGGTTATGAGGGCTAACCTTAATAGGTTCTTGAAATTTTCTTTGCTTATTCTTGAAATCAAAGACAGGTAAACTAACAGGTAAACCATTAATTAAATCAGTAATATTTTGGTTAAACAAAACAAGATCAAGAGCTTGAACATGTTCTAAATCTGGTTCTCCAAATTCATCAATTGGCGCTTTGTCAACGGTTAGATAATAGTTATCAATCGAAATCATCAAAGGACGAATACCTCTAGTGAGTAACTCTATCTCAAGTCGTCTAGAAAATGTCGTTTTTCCTGAGGAAGATGGACCAGCAATTGCGATTAGTCTGATATCGTCTATATCTCTAGATATGATATCACCAAGCTCACATAGCTGATTATTATGTTTGGTCTCACACATATTTACGAAAGTGACTTGGCCATGATTTTCAATGATTTGGTTCATTTTAAAAATCATATCTGCATTACAATTGATTGCCCATTGTTCAGCTTTGTTTAATACTCTTAAAAAACTTGGAGAGTCAGAAAATTCAGGTATTTGGCCTTTTTCTTCAATTCTTGGATATCTAACTAAAAATCCAGGATTGTAATAGAATAACTCAAACTCATTTAAATATCCAGTTGATGGAATCATATAACCATACATATAGTTTAAATATCCATCGCACTCATATACGTTAACAATTTCTTTACGATATTTTAAGGTTTCTACTTTATCAAAATAACCTTTAGATGCGTAATATTTTTTGATTTTTGAAATACTTGATTTTTTTCGATCGATTGGATAGTTTGATTTAACGATTCTTTTCATCTCGCGAATAACATTCGCGACCATATCAGGAGTTAAATTACCTTCTACTGCTTTTCCATAAATACCCATAGAAATAGAGTTCGAAAATTTAATTTGCAATTCAGGATATACACGATTAAAAGCCATGCATATTAAATAACGCATGCTTGTCGCATAAATTCTTGTTGAATCGTAGAAAGTATAATCTAGGAATTCAACATTTGAATCTCTGTCAACCTCAAATGCTAGCTCTCGAAGCCGATTATTTACTTTGGCTGCATAAAAAGTACCAGGATATTTTTTTGATAATGTTTCTAGACGAATACGGTCTTCAAACTCATATTCATCTTTTCCAATGTTAATTTTAAACATGATTTATTGCCCCCAATGAAAACGGTTGTATTTCTATTTTACTACATATTTGTTATTTTGCAACCATTTTCGTTTGTGTGTTTTTGTAATATAATTGTGATATTGATTTCGAAATTAGTAATTATATAGTATAATAATTAAAAACATTAATGATGAGGTTTAACATGTATTTACTCTCTTTTTTCTCAAGTTACGGCATGGATGAGAATCCAACAAAATACTTATTCCATTTCGAACATTTTCTCTATTTTTTTCTGTGCATCATTACATTTATTATTCTCATGAAATTATATATGCATGCTTCTGAAAAAACAAGGAAAAGGTTTGTAACTTTCCTTCTTATTTTAATGCTTCTTTTAAAGTATGGTGGCGAAGTTATATTTGTTTCTGAATATTATCTTTATTCAAACCCAGTATCTTCATTTACACATCCATTTTTGGATTATAGAACCTTTTTTTCATTTCAAATGTGCGGTGTAAATAATGTATTATTGCCTCTGGTTATCTGGTTTAATTTCAAGCCTGCAAAAGATTTCGTCTATGTTACTTCTATTATTGGCGGACTAGCTGTTTTAATATATCCAGCTGGTGTCTTATATGGTTCTCCACTTGTAATTACTTTTCCGATGTTAAGAAGTTTAATTGTCCATTTCTTGTTAGTATTCGTTCCATGTTTCTTGATGTATACATCTGAATTCAAGCTTGAGTCTAAGAACTGGAAAAATACTTTATTTGGCGCAATATTAATCTCAATTTGGTCAATGTATGGAAACTTGTTTGTTGATCCATCCGCAAACAATATGTATTTAATGATAAATCCTTTTTACGGAGGTCCAATTCCGATTTTGAATATCATTCCTAATGGGTATCATGTTATTGTCTTGTTAAGTCTTGTTTTTCTAGGTTTCTTGCTTGTTTATTATGCAGCAAGTAAACTTAATAGGTATCGAGATGTACACCCTTATATCGAAAAAAGCGCACTCTGATGAGTGCGCTTTATATTTAAGAAATAACTATGATGGAATTAGTTCATATAGTGCAAATAATTCTTGTAGGGATAAATTTGCGAGGGTTATGATTCCATCCTCAGTCTGGTAAAATGTGTTATTAACATATATAGTCATGCATATTTGTAATTTAGCTTCACTTATACCAAGGCTTTCTGCAATAGAAATAAAATAATCAGAAGATAAATATTGGCTATTTGCAAGATACGTATATATATGAGTATATACAGCTTCTACTGAGTTTTGATATGATGGAATCTCAGAAGTATAGTTATTTTGGTCATTTGCAATTGTAGTGGTCATCATTGTAGTAGTTATGTCCTCTGAGCCTGTAGCTGATGCAGTTGTTTTTTGAGTAGAAAAATAGACAAATCCGGAGTACAGAACATTCGCAGTTTGAGAATGTTTGTTAATGTATAATACATTTACAGAATTATTAGATAAAACATTTGAAATATTTGTTTGTAATATTTGTTCGTCGTCATAGTCTGATGAAGAAATTCCAAGTAATAGATATCCAGTTTCTTCAGTAGCAAATCCTAAAGTAATACATTCATCATATAACGAAGAAATAACAGCTGGATATTTCATGCCTGAAAATTTAGTTTGACTGATTAAATACTCTCCATCTTCGTTTGAAGCGGTAATATGTACTACTTTTCCAAAAGTATTTAGACTAAGTTCTATAGAAGGATTAATATCTAGCGTGATTGAAGATACAACATTCTGATTTATCCAAATACCAAAAGCAAAAATTGTTAAGAAGACAAGTGAAAAAACGCCCGTGAGTATTCTTCTCATTGGAAAACGATATTGATATTTAGGTAGGTAAGTAGTTTCTATCTGTGAAATTTGATCAATAAATTCTTGATTTTTTGGAATGTTGAATCGAGCATTATCGTTGATTGTTTGTTTAAATTCCTTTAATCTCATTATAGTCCTCCTTCAACCCAAGACGTATTTTCTTAAGTGCTTTTTGATAAATCCAAGTGATAGTACCAAGTGGTTTATTAAGTAATAATGATATTTCTTTATGGGACATATTCTCAATAGTATGTAGTAAAAATACATTTTTTTCTAAAAAATCTAAACATGATAATGCTTTATGAATGAACTCTTGTTTTTCGACACTAACATCTAAAAATTCCTCTAAATCCACTTCTGAGAATGTGTCAATATCTTGATCTGTATATGTAATTTTTTTACGACGATTATATTCATTAAAAGAAAGATTTTTAGCTATAGTAAGTAAGTAAGCTAAAAAGTTTTTTTCTTTGTAAGAATGAATATTATCAAGCATTTTCATATAAGTATCTTGAATAATATCTTCTGATAATTGATGATCATGAAGAATCCCAATTACAATGAAGTAAACTTTTCGGTAAGTATCTTGATAGATTTGATCAAAGACAGCCATATTACCAGCTTTTAGCTCTCTGACGAGTTGATTCAATGATTCCCCCATAATGTCACCTCATTCTCCATAAACATTTTACATTATTAAGGGTTAATTGACAACTCACTTCTTCATCTATATAAACAATTATCTTAGCGGTTTTGTTGGTAAAAAGAAAAAAAGACCATCATTTGGTCTTATTTTTATTTTTTATAGTATTTTTGCTTCCGAATTTTACCGTCTTTTTTATGAATAACAAATGTTGTGTCCTGAACAATTGATTTAATTATAGCATATGCAATTGCTTCTTTTTGTGTATCAAGGGTACGGTATATTTTTTTAGAGCCTTCTCGTTTAATAATCCACTTTTGATCGATTTTTCGAAAGATAACGTGAAAAGCGCCAAATTCCTTTTTCTCTGAAGTATCATCGAAGTCTTCAATGATAGGTTCTCCATCCGAATCTAAAACGGAATCATCATCATCATCATCATCATCATCAAAGCTATTTTCATCAGCAACAACAGGTATTTCATCTAATATTGGAATAGGCTTTTCTGTTGGTGAGACGTTGATAACTACTTCATCTTTAACAGGTGTTTCTGGATCGACGACTTCTGATACAGTCTGTAACGTATCTTCATCTAAATCTTTTTCACTGTTTACAATCGATAGTATTTTAGCTTCTTTTGTAGGAAATGGCACCTTTTTTTCAGTAGGCTGGGTTTTTGGAAATAGTTTTCTATTTCTCCAAGAAAATATCGTATAGACAGTTACGATGATTAAGATTGTTCCTAAGACAACTGTTAAAAAGAGCCAGTATTCTTGTAAAAAGTTAATCATAGTAGTTAACTACCTCATTTCTAGAACAATGTGAATTGCTCATTTTTACTTGGTTTAATCATTTGTATGATATCCTTCATGCCATAAGCAATTTTGTTTTTTTTACAAGCAAAGACAAATTGCTTTTTAAGGTTTTGTTGATATGGAGAAGCCCATGTTTTTTTCATTCCAAATTTATCCATATATACATTTTTGAGTCCAGGAAAATCATGGTCGATTAATTCAAAAAATGATTTTCTTTGATTTTCCTCTAATGAAATAACAAAACTAGGATAGATAAAGTCACAAAATGCATCTTTAGCTTTGTCTATTATATGTAAAATAATATCTTCTGAGTCGTTAATATAAGGGATTAGCGGTTTAAAAAGAATTCCAGTAATAAACCCAGCATCCTTGCATTTGCGTAGTAATTTGATTCGATCAATGAATTTTACTGCATTTACACCTTCTATTTTTTCTGAAACAAGGTCTGTTGTATGTCCAATTGGAATAGTTATAACAACTGGCGCAAACTCTTTAATTTTTCTTAATAAATCGAAGTCATTTAATATAAGGTCTGACGTTGTTTCAATATAAACGCCCATTTGATAATCTTGAACCACTTGAAGAGCCTTTCGCATCAAATGCTTTTTGTCTTCCATTTGATTATATGAATCAGGATTTAAATAAAATCCGATGATTGATCCTTTCACTTTTTCTTTTATCTCGTTTTCAAAGACAACTAAAGCATCTGGTTTTGGCGATATTTGTTGATTATCATAAATTTGAAAAGGATCACTTAATGAAGCTAAAAACTGAAATGATGGAGAAGATCCTTGATATAAACTTGCAAAAAAATCAATTGCAAAGAATCGATTGGGATTTTTATTAGGTATTAAAATTTGTTTTGTTGTTTTTACGCTAAGGTTGTTCAATTTGTAACCTCCTTAGAACCTCCAAAGAATCGCGAGCAATAATAAAGACACTATTACTGCAGCATACTGAATCATTTTTAACTGTTTAGGTCGAGTTTGCATTTGCTTATCCAAAGATGCAATTATTTTTTTTATTACTTTTGAGTCTTCTCCTTTAAATACTAATAAATATGGTTTTTTAATTGAATAACAAATACTAGTTTTGTTAATCAATGAATTATCAACTTGTTCATTTAAAAAACGATTGACGAAATAATAATCTTTTTTTGTGACATTTAATAGGACAAAACCATCAATTTTTTTGACTTTAGAGAAGTAATTACCAAACCATGTCAACAAAAATAAAATAATTAATAACCATAATAATTCTGCCGATAAAGGAGTATTTACATAAGTTAACAATATTAAAACGAATGCTATTGTGGCAAGAAAATAAATTCTATTTACTGATACATGATAATGGAAATACGTATTTATTGCGATATATAGCAATAACGTTGTAATAAATATAAGTATCCCATAATGAAATAGGTTTTCCATTTTGCACCTTCTTTTATTATATCATAGAATGATAAACAATAAAAACTATTCAAAATATACAGATACTTTTGCCAATAACTCTGTTATTGTTAAAGGTTCCTTAATATATAGAATATCTTTCTTAACATTTTGGAGCCATTTTTCATGTTGCTTTTGGCTTCTTTTCGTTTCATCTAAAATCTCATACATGCTAACCCAATTTAAAAAATCTAGGTGCTGTAAGTACAAATCACCGCCAGGAAGAACTCTGCCGCCAAATCTATTTTCTTCACGAATTTGGATTCGTTTGAGTCTAATTTCAAGTGGTAGATTCATGTAAATAAATAAATCAATTTTATTTTTAAATGAATCTCCCCAGCCAATGAAAGAACCCGAAATTACATTAAAATCATTTGCAGACAATTGATCATTTAAAATCTTCCACGAATCTAATGATTCTCTCCTGTTTTTAAAAGGAGGATTAGTTTGCTCCCATATTGCATCATCAGTGTCGATAAAATGGAAACCGTATTTTTGCGAGATTGCTCTTGCAAGTGTTGTTGATCCAGAGCCGGAAGCACCAAAGATCAGTATTGTTTTTATTTTATGCACTAGACTCACCTTATTTAGAAAACATAATTTTTTCGCTGTTAAACATCCTATTTAAAATAAATACAAATAGTGTTAAATAACCAAGATTAGCAACAATTGATATGATTAAGTAATAAATAGAATTCGAGTCAAAACTTAAAATTGCTGACATTGATTGAACTGTATTATAGATTGGAATTAAATACATAACATAGTTTGTTTGAGCATTACTACTAAACATGGAAGTAATACTCACTAGAATTGTAATAATGTAAAATGGCATAATTAATGTTGTTGCTTCTTTGACGCTTTTTGAAAAAGCAGAAAGAATTGAGATTACACCTACAATAACAAACACTGTAGAAAACAACAAAAATAAAATCATTAAATAATCACTGACAGTATAAATTGCGGCGCTTGCGTCATCCAAATTTAATAACTTTGGTAAAGAAAATAAAATTCCGATAAAGGAAGATATCGCAGAGAGCAAAGATAATACTGATAAACTTAGTATCTTACCCAGAGCTATTTCACTTCTTTTGACTGGTGTAATTAACAATGTTGAGATTGTATTTCTTTCTTTTTCACCGGCTATTGATTCAGGACCAATAGACATTGCTCCAGAGAATAGAAACATTATAACTAACATTGGTAACATTGATGAAATTAGTGAACCAGTAATTTGATTGCTATCAATTGGAGTCCCATCAAGAACGAAATTAAAGAAAGAGGTATCTCCGTAAAAATCAAAACTTAGCATTTGTTGATACTGACTTAGATAAGTAATAAATCTAGACGATGCAGAACTAGAATTCATTTCATTTGGGTTGGAATAAATATTCACTGTTGGCTTATCGCCATTACCGTCATAAGTGTTTATATTATCACTAAAAATAATAACTAAGTCCCATTCACCACTATCAATTTTTGAAGTGAAATCTGAAACTTCAGAAGGGTTAATTGCAATTACATTCAAAATGCTACTATCTTCGCTTGCTTGATAGATATCAGTAAACTCTTGAGTAGGATTAACAATTGCTATATTTGTAATGGTACCATTATACATATTATCAATTGCAACGCCAATAAAAGAATATATCATAAAGATCATTAATCCAGGTAGAAGCATTACTGTTATAACAAGTCGTTTATCCTTAATAACACGGTCCCATTCTTTTTTAAAGATAGTTAATATATTTTTCATTCGACTTCACCACTTTCTTTCTTATATAAGTCGAAGAAAAGCTCTTCTAAATCGCCGTTTTTTTTGACTAAATTTGATAGATAATCGTTTAAAACAATTTTCCCATTAATAATTATACCAACGCGATCACAAATTTTTTCAACTAAACTAAAAATATGTGTCGAAATTATAATTGTCTTTCCCATGTTTTTTAAATCAATTAAGTAGTCTGTCACGACTTTAGCAGTTATAACATCTAGTCCATTTGTTGGTTCATCAAAAATGATTACTTTAGGGTCGTGTACTAAAGAAATAGCAATTTGAACTTTTTGGCGCATTCCAGTGGATAAGTCACCAATCTTTACTTCTGCAAATTTATCGATTTTAAACTTATCAAATAAATATTCTTTTCGTGCAATCATGGTTTCTTGATTTATACCGTGGAGATTAGCAAAATATTCAAATAAATAATTAGGCGTGAAAAAATCTTCAAGCTTTAAATCACTTGTTAAAAAGCCAATCATTTTACGTACTTCATTCTCGTTTTTAATCACACTATTTTCATGAATCGTGATATCTCCCGAGTCAGGTTTAATTAATGTTGAAATACAGCGCAATGTAGTGGTTTTGCCCGCACCATTAGGACCTAATAGTCCATATATCTCTCCTTCGTATGCCTCGAAAGACAAACCATCAACAGCAACTTTTACTTTGCTGTCAGATTTTTCGATTCGTTGTTGTTTTTTTGATAAATGAAATGTCTTGGAAATATCATTAACAATTATACTAGCCTTCATGTTATCCTTGTATAATCAAAACGTCTTTATAAGATGGTTTGATTATCCCTTTCTTTAGATTTTTTATTTCTTTAAACGTTTTGTTTTATAATGAAATTAGGCACTGTGGATTTGTTTCATGTTTGTATAGCTT
>JAQUZN010000042.1 GCA_028691315.1 Candidatus Izemoplasmatales bacterium
TCGTTTTTAGGGGTAATTCCTAAGTAATCAAACATTAACTTATTCCATAAAGCTGGAAGTTCGTCTACTTCCACTTCATTTGCAAATAATTTTTTCTCAATATCATAACGAAGCATAATGTGCATTGGGTAGGTAAGTTCATCTGCTTCAACACGGATTAAAGAAGCTTCAACTTTATTTGCTGCCCGGTAAAAATCTTCTAAAGATACATCTTTTAACTCTTCTATGAAAATTGATTTAAGTTTTGGATAGTGAACTTCCCAAAATGCATGCGATCTACCAATGATGTTTTCAAAAAATCTTGATTGCGATTCATGAATTCCCATGGATGTTCCACTATTTAACAAGGTATCATCATACAAAATCGAAATTTGTTGCTCATATGTAGCATGACCTAACTCATGAATCGTCGCGAAGATAGAAGAAAACATATAGTTTTCTAAGTACCTTGTGGTAATTCTAACATCTTCTGGCGATGTATTCCATGTGAAAGGATGTACTGACTTTTTCATTAAACCATGACTGCGATCAAAAGCAACTACATCTAATAAATAATCGCTAAATTCTTGTTGTCTTGTTTTATCAAAGAATGCAGTCATAAAAGCATCATTTTCGGGTTTGCTTACGGCTAAAACTTGTTTTACAAATGGAACCAAATCAGCTTTGAGTACATCGAAGAAATGATCATACTCTTTCATCGTAAATCCTTCTTCATATAAATCTAATAATACATTATATGGTTCTTCTTTAAGGTCATAGTACTCAATAAACTTGCGATTAAAATCAATAATCTTTTTTAAATTACCTTTGAAAGCTGGATAGTCATTTTTTTCTTTAGAATCTTCCCAAACCGTTTGTGAAAGGGCGAGTAATTTCCCATATTCTACATAATCATTTTCTGGGATTTTGATAATCCTATCGATTTCTTTCTTTGCTTTTTCAATTTCTCTTTTTGTTAAATCATCAAGTTCTTCTTTTTTGGCATATAGATCATAAATTGCTTTTACAGTTTCTTCTCCTGTTTGTAATTTAAATAACTCAGAATCTAAAATGCCCATCATTTCAGCTCTTCTTGTAAAGCATCCTCGTGGAGCTTCTGTGGATGAATCCCAACCAACTAAAGTCATCGCATAAATATATGCTTTCATTTTTTTGGTTATTTCTCTAAATTTAGTTAATGAATCCAAATCAATCACCTCTTACATTTAATTATACCAAAAGAAAACAAAAAAACGTTTATTTTGAAACGATTTTTATTGTACCAGAAACAGATTTCTTTGATTCAATGTTAATAATGTGCGTCATATCGGTATTTTTGATTGTAATATCGCCACTGACTGATTTCATCGTTATCGAATCCGGATAAAAATTATCACCTACAATGTCGCCACTGACAGTTGTAAAATATGCTTTATTGCATTTAGAATTCTTAACATGAAAATCACCACTAACGGTATTTACTTTAAATTCATCTTCGATTTTGCCTTCTGACATTAGAACATCACCGCTGACTGCCGAAAATTTTAATGTAGTAAGATTATAATTTTTCATCTTAATATCGCCATTAACAGTGTCTAATTTTACATCTACTGCCGTAATGTTATTAAAATCTAAATCGCCATTAGTAGTTCTTGATTCCATTGTCGAAATTTTGATATCTGAAACTTTAGCATCTGAATTAACGGCATTCATCAAAAAGTTACTTACCAAAATATTTGGAAGTTTCACAAGAAAGTTAAGGTCAGATCTTCTGCTATTAAAAAATCTGATTCCGTAATTTTTTGGACCCCTTAATGTAAAAGTCTCATCAACTAATTCAATAGTATAATCTTCAATCTTACCCTTACCAGAGTATAATACTTCAATGGACGAAGATGTCCCTCTGACAATTTCGAAATCCTCATCTACAAGGACAATATTGAGATTAATTTGATCAGATAAAACTGGGAATGACTTATACAAAGCAAATCTGGACTCATTGGCCACTTTTGGATTTTTTTCAGTAAATGCTGCACACTCATCTGCAATTTGTTCTGGAGAACCGAATTTTTTTACGATTTCATCCTCAGATAACCCTTCACTAATCGCTTCATCAATCATTTCTTTGTGATCTGCTAATATTTCTTTGATTTCATCTTTATTTATTTGTTTCTTTGTTAATTCTGTCTCTAAATCTTGCAAAAATGTCTTCACTCTTTTTTCCTCCTTTATTTAATATTTGGTATACACCACCAATAAATTCATCCCACTCATCACGTAAAGTCAAATAATATTCGAAACCCTTCTTTGTCATCTGGTAATATTTTCTTGGGGCACCAATAGAAGATTCTTCTAAGTAAGTAGTAAAATATCCATCAAGTGTGAGTCGTCTTAAGATTGGATAAATGGTATTTTCATTGACATCTAAATCTTTTGAGATGTTATTGATAATCATATATCCATACATATCTTCTTGTACAAGTTCTGAAAGTACACATAATTCAATAATTCCTCTTTTAAATTGTGAGTTCATAGCATCCCTCCTGTAACTAATTGTAACACAGTACTGTGTAGTACGCAATACCTAATTTAAAAAAATTCATCAAATTTCGATGAACTCTTTATTATTGATTGATTTTGAAGTAATTTTAGCTGTAATCATATATGCCGTAGCGTATATTGAAAGATAAAATGTAAACATTAAAACATCCATTTCAATATCAGAATATATATAAAATCCGTTGTGCCAACTATTTAAAGTTACTTCTAGTGTATCTGGATTCAAATTTACAATATCTTCATATCTATATTGGTCCTCTTCGAGATTAGGATACAAGAGATTGTATGCTTCTGTCGTGTAATGAGGAAATCCATTTTCATTTAGAGTTATTTGGTGTTCATCTAACAGTGAATTATATAACAAATAGCCACTTTGAATTACCTCAAATTCATCTAAATCATATTGATAAGTATGATCTGATTTTTGATATATAAAGTTAATGCTTAAACCTATTAATATCATAAGCGTAAATAAAGCTAAAATTATTAAAAATATTCGATTTATCTTTTTTAAACCCATATATGGCATGAATACTTTAAGTTTCCTTAAGAATAATGAAATAAGAAAATATATAATAATGGTTAATGAAATGACGAAAATAAAAGTGTTTTCTTTACTTCCAAACCAAGAATAAAGATAGCTAGAAGAGGCATTAATCAACCTAATAGGCAAAATCCCCGTTGAAAGCCAAAAACTAGTAAATATATATAGATAAAGTGATGTTATCATTTTCTTTTTTGAGAGCAATCCATTTTCTGATGTAATCTTAGATAGTAAAGAGAATTTGATAATCATAACTGCTATTAGTAGAAAAGTAGACAGTGGACAAGAAATCCATACAATCCATTTACGGTAAAAAGCAGCATATAAAGCAAGTCCAACAATACTTACAAAGATACTCAATAAAGCCGAAACTAAAATCCATATTTTAACATTTCTAATGATAGAAGAATCTTCTTTTGAAACCATTTTGGGATTTTCTTGAATCAAACTTTCTTGAGAGTTTATATTTGTCCCAAATAACGTATTTGCATCTACTTGAAGAACTTTGGCTAATTGAGCTATCATATCCACATCTGGACTGGATTCGCCTTTTTCCCATTTTGATATGGCTTGAGCTGACAAGAAAATCAGTTTTCCAAGATCAGCTTGGGTCATATTCTTGTCTGTTCTAATCTTTTTTAGATTATCACCAAATTGATTACTCATAATCTTCACCTCGTTAATAAATTACAGATTAATTTTATCACAGAAATGAAGAATACCTAACAACGTTTCATTGAATTGACTCAAACATTTGTTGAAATGGCTTTATAGGTTAACGCCGCTCCAATAAAATCTCTAAATAACGGATGAGATCTTTGTGGCCTAGATAAAAACTCTGGATGGAACTGAGTTGCGACAAACCAAGGATGATTTTTCAGCTCAATCATCTCACAAAGATTTGTTTCCGGATTAATTCCTGAAAAAATCATACCATTTTTTTCTAATAATTTTTTGAATTTGTTGTTAAACTCATAACGGTGACGATGGCGTTCTTTGATATTGTTTGTACCATATGCATTCTTCGCAAGTGTATTATCAGAAATATTACATTCATATAAGCCAAGTCTCATTGTTCCTCCCATATCAATGCCTTTGTATTGTTCTGGAAGGTAATCAATCACGTTATAAATTGTTTCAGGGTCAAATTCGGTAGAATTTGCTTGAGGCAGATTACAAACATTTCTTGAAAACTCGACAATTGATAACTGCATTCCAAGGCATAATCCTAATAACGGAACTTTATTTTCTCTTGCATATTGTATTGCTTTCAATTTTCCTTCAATTCCTCGTTGACCAAATCCTCCAGGAATAACAATACCATCACTATCTTTTAATGTTTCTATAATATTTAAATCGGTTAACTCACTTGAGTTTACCCATTCAATCTTAATTTTTGATTTGTGATAATATCCTGCATGTTTTAATGCTTCTGATACGGATAAATAAGCATCATGTAATGAAACGTACTTCCCAACAATGGCGATATGAACACATTTTTCAAGTGATTTAATTGTCTCAATAAGCGAAATCCATTCTTTCATATCACAAGGAGCTGTTTCAAGTTGAAGATGGTTACATACTAAATCATCCAAGTTTTGTTCTTTAAAATGAAGAGCTACTTCATATAAAATATGGACATCAAGCGCTTGTATAACGGCCTCTTTTTGAACGTCACAGAATAAAGCGATTTTTTCACGCATTGAATTAGTTATTTCTTTAGTAGTGCGTAAAACGATAATATCCGGTGTAATTCCAAGGGATCTTAATTCTTTTACACTATGTTGTGTTGGCTTTGTTTTTAGTTCGCCAGTTGTATCTAAATATGGAACAAGGGTGTTGTGAATATATAAAGTATTATTATAGCCAAAATCTCTTCTAGCTTGCCTGATAGCTTCTAAAAAAGGTAAACTTTCAATATCACCAACAGTTCCTCCAATTTCAGTAATAATTACATCTGCTTTGGATTCAAATGCGGCCGCTTCTAGTTTTGATTTGATTTCGTTTGTGATATGAGGAATAACTTGAACGGTTGCGCCTAAATATTCGCCTCGTCTTTCTTTTTCAATAACAGTAGAATAGATTTTACCAGTTGTAATAGAAGAGTTAATCGATAAATTTTCATCAATAAACCGTTCGTAATGTCCTAAATCTAGATCCGTTTCAGCTCCATCATCAGTCACAAAAACTTCTCCATGTTGATATGGAGACATTGTACCTGGATCAACATTAATATAAGGATCAAATTTTTGCATAAATACTTTTAGGCCGCGATTTTTAAGAAGTCTTCCTAAAGATGCGGCAGCAATTCCTTTTCCAAGACTGGAGACAACGCCACCAGTCACGAAGATAAATTTCGTTGTTTTCATTCTTTCACCTCAAGAAAAATTAATAAAAAGAAAAAGTTCCCCAAATTGGAGAACTTTTTTTAGTGAGCTCTTTTCGATTATAACAAATCCAAGATTTAAAATCAATCTATTTTATGATTTATTCGTCGTACATTTTTTCGTAATCGTCCATATACTCATTGTACTTGTCGTCGTCAAAATCTTCTTCCTCTTCAAGTGCAACATCGTCTGTGTCTTCAACGAAATCTTCTTCATCTTCATCAAATTCATCATAGTCAACGTCGTCTTCATAGATGTCTTCTTCCTCTTCTTCGAGTTCGTCATCATCTTCTTCATCGTCGTCTTCTTCGTCTTCTTCTAATTCATCTTCTTCTAACTCTTCCTCTTCAACTTCTTCTTCTTCGAGGTCAGGGAATTCTTGATAGAATGCGCCATCTTTATCCCATAGGTCAATTGATTGACGACTCTTTAAATCCCATAAATCATCGCCTACATATACAAACTTTGCAGAAGTAATAAAGTCTGCGTATACTTGAGAGATAATTTCATTTTTTATTTCTGCGGACACTTCTTTAGCATCACATATTGCTTGAAACAACTCTAAAAATGACATTGGCTGCTTATTTTGCAGTAGCATTTTTTCGGCGGCTTCCATTAAAGACATTTGATTCCAGTCTGCCATGTGTTTATATTCCTTCCGTTTATAATTCCCAATCCATCAAAATATGATGTTTGGAAAAAATGACTTCTTCATCAATCACCGAATATTCGATATCAAGATGATGTTCTTCTACGAGTAAATGATTTGTGTATAAATTTAATTCGATTGTGGTATTATCTGTTGATAATTTTCCCACTGATTTCTTTCCTAATGAGTACTTCATTAAGAGCGGATGAAATCCAATCCTTTCGAGATGTATTTCATTTTCAAAGAACGAAATATTGAAAGTATCTCTGGCATTGTCTAAAAAGCTTAATTGATTATTTTGCCATTTGCCAACCCCGTGATATTCCTTTGAGATAACCCCATCAGAAGTCATCAAAAAAGTAATCAATACCTGCATTTCAAAACCACCCTTTTTATGCTTTATTAATTATATATTATATTGTCAATAAATACAAGTATCATATTTTCATATTTTTGTAAAGTTTTTTTCTAGAAAAAAGTATCGTCATGAGTATAACTTTCACTTAATATGTTAATAACGATATTATTGCAGTGATCACCGATACGTTCCATGTTCGAAAGAATGTCTACATAGAATCCTGCTTCTGTTTCTTGACAAGTACGATCATTGATTCTATTTATGTGGTTTTTACGATATTTCTTTACAAGTTTGTCCAGTAAGTCTTCTCTAATATTTACTTCTCTTGCTAATTCTTTGTCTTTATTTAGGTATGCATCTAAGGTTTGGTGTAAGGTTTTTCTTAATAAACCATAAAGGTCTGTTAAATCCGTTTTTGCATCTATATATAAATCGATTTTATTCATATGTCTTTCATCAAAAAACTCTAATAAGTTGGTTAAATGATCGCCAATTCTTTCCAAATCGGTAATCGTATCAATATCTTTTGCTAATTGCTGAATTTGCTTATCCGATAAATCATTCGCACCAATTTTAACTAAATAGTTATGAATCTTGTCATCCATGGTGTCAAGAAGTTCTTCACACTGAAGACCGAGTTCTTTTTCTTTATTATCTAAGTTAAAAGAAAAGTTATAAGTATATTCAAACATCACCTTACAAACATTACCCATATTATTAATCGCTTTTTTAGCATTCTCTAAAGCTAGTTCAGGAGACGAAGCGATTAAACGTTCTTCTAAGACGACATCATCAAGCGAAATTTCGTTTTTCGCAGGAATAATCTTTGTCACAATCCAAACGAGTTGTTTAATAAACCAGTACATTATAAACACGTTAATTACATTAAACAACATATGCACTAAAGATATCGTAAATTTATTGGTTAAATAATCTGGAATTAATCTTTCGCCTAAAAAAGCAATTAGGTGTGTATATGGCGTTAAAAAGATAAAGAATAAGACCGTTCCAAACATATTAAAGAGCACATGAACCCCAGCCGTGCGTTTTGCGGCTGATGAGCCCCCAGCTGCGGCCATAATAGATGTAACAGTAGTTCCAATGTTGTCTCCAAGAACAATCGCTATAGCGCCAATTAAAGGCACTCCACCTGTTGAGTACAATTGTTGTAAAATACCAATTGTTGCCGATGAAGATTGAATAATCGCTGTTGTTAGTACACCTACAACAACTCCTAATATTGGTAAGTCACCAACACTTAGTAACATTTGATGAAATTCCGGCAATTCAACTAATTGTTTTAAAGCCGTACCCATTGTTTCTAGTCCGAAGAATAACATTCCGAAACCTAGAATTGCTTTACCAAATTCTTTGAGTTTCCTGTTATGGAAGAAAAAAGCAAGTCCGCTACCGACAAACATAATTGGCATTGCATAATCGCCTAATTTCAAGGAAATTAGTACTGAAGTAAAAGTTGTACCTATATTCGCCCCGAAAATAACACCAACCGCTTGTGGTAAAGTCATTAAACCAGCTCTAACAAGTCCTACCACGATAGCACTTGTCGCCGATGACGATTGAATAATGGCAGTAATCAAAATACCAACAAATATTCCTTTAAGTGGGGTATTTGTTGTTTTTTCAAGGAAGAGTTTGAGTTTAGAACCCGCTATTTTTTTTAATGATTCGCTCATTAAGTTAATTCCAAATAGAAAAATTCCCAATCCACCCAAAATTTCAAAAATTGTTGTCTTCCAATCAATTACTAAAAATAATGAATTCATTATTTTCCTCCAAATTGTTGTCATGTAGTCTTTCTGAAACCGCATATATTATAACAAAAAGAAAAGGTATTTCATACAGAAGAAAACACTTTCATTCATTTTTTTTCTACATTAAAATAAAGAAAAAAGGCAAAAATGCCTTTTTAGTCATTACATATCACTTTTTAGTGATGCTTTATAATTTTTTACTAATTCATCTGCATCTTTTAATAAATTGGAAACCATGTCCCAACTTCCAACATTCGCTCCACATGCCATTGGATGACCACCGCCATCATATTTATTCGCAAGTTTATCTATTGCTGGACCTTTAGAACGAAGTCTAGCCCTAACGATATTATTATCGTATTCCGCAAACAACATCCATACAGGACAATCTTGTAATACAGATAGTTCATTTACAAGTGATGTTGCTTCTTCTAAGGAAACATTATACTTTTTAATAACATCTGGAGTCATTTTGATATATGCTACACCATTTTCTGTTTTTTCAAAGTTTTGTAAGACATATCCTTGTAATTTCATTTGATTTTCTGATTTAACATCAAGAGTTGATAATATTTTAGTAAAATCAAGTCCAAAATCAAGTAAATGTGCTACAGCTTTGAAAGTATCAGAAGTAACACTTCTGTATTTAAATCTTCCTGTATCAGTAATAATTCCTGTGTATAGAGCCCTAGCAGCTTCCATATTCAGTTTTAATATATTTGCATATTCTAAATAAAACTCTAAAATGATTTGTGCTGTAGCTGGTCTTGTAGTATCAACGTATTGATAATCTCCGTATTGATCAACTGGCAAATGATGATCAATTTTAATTACATAATCGCCTAGTATATACCTTTGATCAGCAACTCTGTCATGAGTTGCTGTATCGACAACGATTGATAATGCTCCTTTGTAAGTTTCATTAGGGACTGTGTCTACATCCCCTAAGAATTTTACATATTCTGCTGTTTCGCCTACGACATATACTTCTTTTTCAGGAAATGATTCTTTTATAATGTTTTTAAGTCCAAATCCAGCTCCATAGCAATCTCCATCAGGTCTCATGTGCATATGAATGATGATTTTTTTGTATTCTAAAATTTTATCTAATATAAATTGTTTATCCATTATTTGTTTCCTCCAATAACTCGTCTAGTTCTTGTAATATAATATCCGTATCTTCCCAAGTAGTTACTGAACATCCACATGCTAGAAGATGTCCACCACCACCATGTCTTTTTGCAATTTCTATAACCGGTATTTCTCTTGAACGGAATTCACAGAAGATTTTTGAAGTTTGTATATCAAAAGTAAAATTAACCCAGATTGGAACTTCTTTGATGCCCGCCATTTGGTTCACAAGGCCTCTACTAACCGAGCTTGAATCCATATGGTGTTTATTTAAAAAGTCAATATCGTTTTTTCGGTATGCGACTTTGTTTTTTGTCAGTGAGATCGAATTAAAAAAATCAGCTTTAACTTGTTTAGACTGAAAGGTCTCGGTATACATCTTATTAAAAATTGCAGAAATATCTATTCCTGTTTCCACTAAATCAGCAACTACTCTAAACGTAAGAGCGGAAGTATTGGAAAACATAAAACGACCAGTATCACCAACAATACCCATAAATAAAGGTTTTGCGGCTTTTTTTGTAATTTGTATGTCATTATGTTGCAATAATAAGGTAACCATTTCTGATGTGGAAGATGCTAAAACATTTTTCATATAAATATCATATGATATATCAGGGTCATTTTGATGATGATCAATCAAAATGACTTTTTTGGCTTTTGCATAATCATCATTTTGTAGCATTTGTTTTGAAACTGTATCCAAAATAAAAAGCAATGATTTCGATAGAATTTCAGGGGTTACTTCATCAAAATCTTGAAATTGATTTAATTGGTTCGTATCGCCTATAACATAGATATCTTTATTTGGAAATGCTGTTTTTAATGAGTAATACAATCCGAACTGCGAACCATATGCGTCTAGGTCTGGATTTTTATGCCTTGATATTATAATTGAATCTGATTCAATTATAAACTGAAATATTTGTTTTTCCATATATACCTCACTTTCAGCTTAACAAAATATTATAACATACTATATTTTTAAATCCTAATATTACGCTTTTTAATGGGCTTTGTGTATATATATTTTACCACGGACTAACAATATCTATGTTTCAAATTGTTAAAATTTATGGTATAATTATTAAACAAATACATATACAAAGGAAAATAAGATGAAAAATTATTTTAGAAAAATTATTATATTTGGAATCGCCTTTTTTTTATCCATCCTTCTAGTTGGTTGTGATTACTTTTCATTTACAACAACCGCTGCTACTACAACTTCTTCAGTTACTACCACGACTAGTTCGCTAACAACTACAACTTCCACGACTTCATCTAGTTCAGATACAACTGCTACATCTGGCTCAACTTCGTATGTTGGCTTAGAAGTCGTAAATATTGCTCAAACCGAATATAACATTGGCACTTCATTTGATTATAGCTCAATTGTAGTAATGCTTGATAAATCAGATGGTTCAAAGATTCCTCTTGGCTCATCCATTTACTCCATGTCTGGATTTGATTCCTCTACTCCTGGCGTAATTACGATTACAATATCTTATTCAATTTACCAAACATCTTTCGACATAACAATTCTAGAATCAACGACTAATCTTGATATCACAATGGCATATTATGCTAGTGCTCAAGACTTAACAGGTCAGCAGTTAATGGATATTTTACACACAATTATTAATACAGGATATACTGGTCATGATTATTACTTCGCAAGTACCGCTTTATCAACGACTGATAAGGACCCAGCAAATGCAAGCAACGTCATTTTGGTTTATACTGGTTATTCTGTAAGTGGCACTTGGGATAGTGGAGCAACTTGGAATAAAGAACATGTTTGGCCTCAATCTTTATTAGGTGAGACTGCAGGTTCATCAATAAATATGGCTTCAGATTTACATAATTTAAAACCAGCAAACCCGTCAATGAACTCAAGCCGCAGCAATAAATATTATGACATATTAACAACGACAAATACTTTTGAACCTAGAGATGAAGTAAAAGGCGATATCGCAAGAATTTTATTCTATATGGCTACGATGTATACAATTCTTGAATTAGTTGATCAATATCCAAATGTTCATCAAATGGCACTATTGAGTGTGTTGTTAGAGTGGAACGCTTTAGACCCCGTGGATGATTTCGAAAGAAACAGGAATGAAGTTATATACGGCTACCAAAACAACCGTAATCCTTATATTGATTATCCTGAGTTAGTTGATTTAGTGTGGGATAACTTACCAACCGCATAATATATGTATAAAAGTGGAAGTCAAAATTTGACTTCCACATTTTTTTTATTTATGTCTTATTCTACTGTGTGTGAACCCATTCCTACAACAGAATCTTTGGCATACCCAGTCCATTCATTGCTAGGATCAAATTCGTCAAATGGATTAGTATCTCCACCAGTCACTGAAGCATTGCGAATTAAAGTACAATCTTTTGTGCCAAGTTCTACAGTTCCCCAAAAATCGCCTGGATCAACACCAACTTGACCAATACTATCTACTACTATATCATTATGCTTTAATACAATAGCATCATCACCATTATAGTTAATTACAGTAATATTAATTATATCGCCAGTGTAAATGAGTGGATCAGATTTATCGTTATAGATTACCACAACTGCCCCCGGAGCCAGTGTACCACTCAAGGTAAGTGTTGCAGTAGTTGCTGTGCTTCCATTGGAGTAGAGTTCTAAAGTATACTCACTTAAATCAACAGTAACATCTAGTGGATTGTAAATCTCTATAAATTTATTATACGAACTTCCTTCAATATACTGAGAAATGAAGATATCATTACCAGGCACAACCACCACAGCTGCTTTCATTGTTATACCAATAGATAATGTTGCTACTTCTGCATTAAATGTAAGTGTAACTGACAATGTTCCAGTTGTATCTGCTTCGGGTCTAACTACAGTGAAAATAGAATCTGCATAACTTAAGTAACTAGTTATCTCTGAAGATATTGTTACATTTGAATAGGTAGCGTAAGCAAGTGTTGGCAATGTAAAGCTATTCGTCACATCATAACTTAAATCTACTTTAGATACATCAAGTGCTAATTTTTCCGCATCAGTCATAGTTTCAGCAGTTATGTCATCAGCAGTTCCAAAGAAATAACCATACCAGTCAAGTGCTGTTGCGCTACTGTTAAAACCGAATAATACAATATCAAGTGTAACAACTTGTCCTGCTAAATCTGATACAGCAGTCATATTGGATTTATAATAAATACGAATTGCATCATTTTTGTCTAGAGTAGATGAATCTGTAGGAATAATATAAGTACTATAGTTTCCACCATCTGCATTGTAATATACCCTACCAGTTACTGTGTATACCCCAAATTCCATTGGGTTTTCTGCATTGTATCCAGTATGATTAGCTATTATTTGTTCTATTGTCGCAGCTGTTGGAGTTACTTCACGAGCTGCCGCACTAGATGCAACAACTGAGACAACATTTGTTTCAATATTTTGAACCTCGGGAATACTATTATATAAACTAATACCACCTATGATGTCATATACTTCTCCTGCAGTTACCGTTGCGGCTACAGCAGCACTATATACAAACATTACATCAGTTCCATCTGTAAAGAAGAAACCATCTGTTCCAACCCCAAGGATTGTCATCGCTTCCCATGTAACAAATGTTTTTAACGGTAAAGCTACTCCTGCAGCGATTGTTGTAACTCTTGATGGATCAATCGCAAATCTTACACGAATTGCAAAATCTTTTGTAACTGAAGCTTCTCCGTTTGCGAAAGTTCCAGTTAACACAACTGTTA
>JAQUZN010000216.1 GCA_028691315.1 Candidatus Izemoplasmatales bacterium
GTGCGTTTGTATTTGATTTAAACATTGCCTGGGTTTACTTACTTATCTCATTTGAAGAGTTTGTAAGACTAATCATCGGATACCGGATTTTCAAATCTCGAATTTGGATTCAGACACTATAAAAAAAGGTTGTCAATTTAATTTGACAACCTTTATATTTTATTGAAATAAAGTTGATACGCCTTGGTCATCAATAATGTTGATAATGCCTTGACCTAATAATTTTGCGACTGATAACTGAACCAACTTATCAAATTTCTTATCTTCTGTTAATTCAACCGTATCTGTACAAATCACTTCAGAAATTGGTGCTTTTTTTAATAACTCAACTGCCTTTCCTGATAATAGTGGATGAGTACAACATGCAATCAAATTGATTGCTCCTGCTGCTTTTAACGCATAGGCAGCTGCAGTGATTGAACCAGCGGTATCAATCATGTCATCAATAATAATACATGTTTTGTTTTTTACACTACCTATAATATTCATTACTTCTGCAACATTTGGTTCTGGTCTTGTTTTATCAATAATCGCAATTGGTGCGCCTAGTACGTCCGCAAGTGATCTTGCTCTTGCAACGCCACCATGGTCTGGTGAAACAACGACGATGTCAGATAAATTCTTGTTTTTAATATATTCGGCAATGATAGGAAGCGATCTAAAATTATCAATTGGGATATTAAAGAACCCTTGAATTTGAGCTGCATGTAAGTCCATGCAAAGAACTCTTGTGGAGCCCGCTGTTTGTAATAAGTCCGCAACTAACTTAGCAGAAATAGGCTGTCTTGCTTTTGCCTTTCGATCTTGCCTTGAGTATCCATAATAAGGCATAATAATATTGATTTCTCTTGCGGAGGCTCTTTTTAATGCATCAATCATAATCAGTAGTTCCATAATATGTTCATTCACAGGAGCACAAGTTGATTGAATAACAAACACTTTATGTCCCCTAACTGTTTCTGGAATATTGATATTGATTTCACCATCTGCAAAATGTGTTACTTCACAATTTGTAATAGGAATACCAATATAATCCGCAATATCCGATGCTAATTTTTTGTTTGAAGTCAGTGAAAACATCTTAACTTTAGATCCATGAAAGACCGCCATCGTTACCCTCCAATAAGTGATTTAAATTTAACATATCTATTATACACTAAAACATCTAAAGAAAAAAGTGCTATCTTTCCGAAGATAGCACTTACATACTTAAAAATAATTATTCGATTTTGTTTTCAGGAAGTTTTTCAAAAGCATCAAGAACTTCTTTTTCAATGATACTTCTTGTTTCAGTATTAATCGGGTGGGCAACATCTTTAAATTCTCCGTTCGGCATTTTCCTGCTTGGCATTGCTACAAAAAGACCATTTTTCCCCTCAATAATCCTTAACTCGTGAACAACAAAGCATTCGTCAATTGTAATGGCGGCAATTCCTACCAAACGATTATCTCCATTAACTCTTTTTGCTCGAACTTCTGTTATTTTCATATTACCACCTCTTTTCATTGATTATAACACGCTAGAAAACGTTTTCCAAGAGGATTATAAATAAAATTATAAAAAATTGTAAATATTCATAAAATATTTATCATGAAACTTTTTCATAAACTCATTCACTTTTAAATCGCCTTTTTCAATGATTTTAACTAGTGTCGATCCGGACCCCGTCATAATTAATCCAGTCGTCCCACACATAGATACCATATTATCATAAGCGAGTTGAACATCTTTGTTTGCATCAAGCGATATTTGTTGAAGTGAATTATGCATGTTAGATATAAATGAATTTATATCTTTTTTTTGGATTGCTTGTCTAATTCCTTTACTATCAACAGTGTCAAATCCAACCCTGTCACCCAAAGTAAAAATATCTTTTGTTTGAATATAAATTCTTGGATTTAATAAAAATAGTTGTTTACTTGATAAATCCAAGTCAATTTTAGTTACTAGTTCGCCAACGCCTTCAACAATTGCTGGCCCATCATTTAAACAATAAGGAACATCTGCGCCAAAGCGAATGCCAATTTCCGACATTTCTTCATTACTCAGATTTAAATCAAACAGACGATTAATTCCTTTGATGATACTTGCGGCATCAGCAGAATTACCAGCTAGTCCTGCACCAAAAGGAATATTTTTATCGATTTCAATAACAATTCCTTTTTCACCCACATATTGATGCATCATATAAGCGGCTGTATCAAAAACAATATTGTTTTGATTTGATAAAAATAAATCGTTTGATTTAACAAGCACTAATCCTTCAGAATCAATTTCTTCAAGTTTAATCGTATCAAAAAGATTGATTTTAACATTAACCATTTCCAAGTTATGATATCCGTCTTTTCTTAAATCTTGTACATTGATAAATAAATTTACTTTTGCATATGCTTTCTCGGTAATCATCCTTTCACCTCATTATTCTTCAAATTTTGATGGTGAACAATTACTCGCCAGCCAACAAATGATACAATTATTGAACCAATTGCGCCAACAACTAAATCTAACATTGTATCCATTAATCCATAATCTTGGGGAAAATATAAACTACTGTTTTCCCACTGATATCGTTGCATATTTCTTAGTGTGTCATGGTTGAAATTATATGAAATAGTATCAATTGCAAACTCATAAAACTCCCATAAAACAAGTAAAGTCATCGAAAATGTGAATGCAAAAATAGCCATAATTCCCGGATTCATCCGATCAACTGATTGCCTACTTTTATTATAAAAGTGAATCATTTCAAATGCAATAATCGAAATCGTAATTCCGCTTACTGTATGCAATATTTTATCGTAACCCTTTATATTTAATA
>JAQUZN010000217.1 GCA_028691315.1 Candidatus Izemoplasmatales bacterium
ATTTTTGTTAAGGAGAGTGCATAATTTAATATGGATGATGGTAAGAATGGATTTGAAAGTAATATTAATACCAACCATATGTTAGGTCCGTTCACTAAATTCAAAAACTTCTTTCCATATTTATTATCTTCTACCTTTTTAGCAAAATACGGTGCAAGTGTTAGCCTAATAATTCCAAAGACAAATAGCATTCCTAAAAACGATCCCAAAGTAGATAGAATGATAGTAAAGATTGTGCCATTCATAGTCCCATATGCGCTTGCCATTACATTTAAATTAAATGAAATCAAGATAGTTAATGGAAGCGATGGAATTAACGCTTCAATAAAAGGTAAAAGCACCGCTGAAAGCGGAGCAAACCAAAGATTATTCAACACAAATTGTTGTAACTGATCTAGTAAGTCATATAAGAAATCCAAAGATTAACCATCTCATTTTCTGAAAAAAGCATCCGTGAGGATGCTTTTGCGTTTTAGATTAAAGTAGCAAAATGTTTTAATGTACGAACCATTTGATGCGTAAATGAAGCTTCATTATCGTACCAAGTTAAAACCTTAACTAGTTGCTGTCCATCAGTATTCATAACGATAGTGGATGATGCATCAAACAAGGTACCTTGTGAGATTCCGATAGTATCGCTTGATACGATTGGGTCTTCTGTATAACCTACAGTATCAGATACAGCAGCTTTCACAGCAGCATTTACTTGTTCTTTTGTTACAGTAGTTTTTAATTCGACTACTAAGTCAACAATTGAGCCTGTGATAACAGGAACTCTTAACGCAAGACCATCCATTTTGCCTTTTAATTGTGGCAATACAAGTGCTACTGCTTTTGCAGCACCAGTTGTAGTAGGAACGATATTTGCAGCGGCAGCTCTACCTCTTCTTGTTCTAAATCCTTTTGCATGAGGAACATCCAAAGTTGCTTGATCATTCGTATAAGCGTGAACAGTTGTCATAAATCCACGAATAATTCCAAAGTTTTCATCTAATATTTTTGCAATTGGAGCTAGACAATTTGTTGTACAAGAAGCTGCACTTAAAATTGTTTCACTTCCGGTAAGTGTATTTTCATTTACTCCAAATACAATAGTTGGTACGTCTTTATCACCTGCAGGAGCACTAATAATAACCTTGTTTGCGCCAGCTTGTAAATGTAATGATGCTTTTTCTCTTGATGTAAAGAATCCTGTACATTCTAATACAACATCAACATCATGGCTAGCCCATGGAAGATCAGCTGGATTTTTTTGCGCGTATACTGGAATTTTTTTGCCTTCGACTACGATAAAATTTCCTTCAGTTGTAACTTCTTTACCATATCTACCTTGTGAACTGTCATACTTCAATAGATAAGCAAGTTGCTCAGCATCTGTCAAATCGTTGATTGCGACAATTTCAAAATCTTTGTGTCCAAACATAATTCTAAAAGCTAAACGTCCGATTCTTCCAAATCCATTAATTGCTACTTTTACTGCCATAATATTATTTCCTCCTAATATTTTTATATAAATTCTAAGACTCTTTCATTGTACTCTATTTTTAATGATTTTTCAAGATGTCTCGCTCAATAAAGCGTTTTCAAACTAGAAAATAAGAAACTAACATCCCAATAGTAAGACTAGTATATTATTTTCGAAAAAAAAGATGGATTTCTCCACCAAATTATTTATAAAGCTCTTGTGATTTTATTTTTGTGAAGCGCTTCTTGAATACAACGTTTGTATTCACAATTACCATCGCATTCATCGCAAACAACATTATTACGAAATTGTCTTGGAATGAAAGCGCGAATTTCATCCTCGTTGTAACCAGTTTGCATGATTTTATCATTTATGATAATTGGCCGTTTTAAAATCGTCGGATTATCAATAATAAAATCTGCTAATTCACCAAAACGCATTTCATCAGTATCTAATTGGTTGTCTTTAAATACTTTTGATCTTGTAGAAATAATGTCTTCGAACCCATTTTCAGAGTATTTTAACATATTAATTATATCATCGCGAGTTAAGCGGATGCCAATAATGTTTTTTTCTTTATATGGTATGTGATTTTCATCAAGCCACTTTTTTGCTTTTCGGCAAGAGGAGCAACTTGAACTAGTATATAGTGTAATCATTATTATTCCTCACTTTCTGTGAATAATTATACCATATTAACATGTTTTTTGTTTTAACTTTTTGTAAAATAATGGTATAATTACACTATATGCATTCTTAGGGGGCAATCCAAATGAAATGGGACTTAACTTATTTTTTCTCAAATGAACAAGCATTTGAAGAAGCGTATGCACAATCTCTTCAAATTATAGAGAAACTTGCTACATATAAAGGTAAATTGCATAATCAACAAAGTTTCAAGGAGTACTTTTTATTACAAAAGGAAATTGAAAAAACAGGGCTTCCTGCTTATCAATATGCTAGACTAAGAAGCGATTTAAATAAAAAAGATATGGCGGCTTCTTCTCAACTCCAAAAGGTTCAAATTGCTTTTTCGCAATTACAGCAAGCAGTTTCTTTTGAACAGCCAGAAGTGATTAGTCTTGGAAAAGAATTAGTGATGAAATTTGTAAATGAGTCAAAGGATCTTGAAGAATTCCGCTTTAGTTTTGAAAAACTATTTAGAAGACAAGAACATATCTTAGATGATAATTCCGAAGCACTTATTGCAGTTTTTTCAGATGTTTCAAACTCAGGAAAAAATTTATATAGTTCATTAACGGTTGCTGATATTGAAAATGGCGACATTATGTTAGATAACGGTGAAATTGTCACTATCACAAACAGTAATTTTCATTCTTTCATTAAAAATAGT
>JAQUZN010000218.1 GCA_028691315.1 Candidatus Izemoplasmatales bacterium
AATTCAAAATTGCTTATCCTTTTGGCCTTCACGCAAGACCTGCAACTATGTTGGTGAGTAAAGCGAATAGCTTTCAAGCTGAAATGTTGATTCAGTTCGATGACAAGAAAGCAAACTTAAAATCCATAATGGGAGTTCTCTCGCTTGGTGTACCACACAATGAAGTATTTAGTATTTCTTTTAATGGTAGAGATGAACAAGAAGCTTTCATCGCTATTTCCAGAGTTGTTACAGAAATTAATGAGTTAGTTTAAGAAACTTTTATTTGCGTTTTCTTCCCAACCCTAATTTTTGTTTGCATTTTTCTAATTTTTTGTATGCAATTTGTTGAGCAATTTGTCTACCTTGATCAAGGATATTATCAAGTGTATTCGATGAAATAATTTCATTATATCGTTGTTGAATCTCTCCAACTTTTTTTGAAACGATAGTGGCTAAATCTTCTTTAAACTCTTTATAGCCAAGACCGTTGTATTTGCTTACAATATTTTCAATACTTTCATCAGTCATCGAAGTATAAATCGTTAGTAAATTTGCGATGCCAGGCTGGTTATCTACATCATATTGAACGATACCAATAGAATCTGTTACGGCAGATTTTATTTTTTTTAGAATAATATTAGGATCATCAAATAGTGATACATATCCTTTATCCGATTCATCCGATTTTGACATTTTTTTCTCAGGGTTTTGTAAATCCATAATTCTTGACCCAACTTTTGGAATAATAGGCTCAGGAACTGTGAAAAAATCTCTGAAACGACCATTGAATCTTGAGGCAATGTCTCTTGTTAATTCAAGATGTTGTTTTTGATCATCACCTACTGGTACAAAGTCAGCATCATAGAGTATAATGTCAGCCGCCATCAATGATGGGTAAGTGAACATGGCAGAAGAAAGACTGCTTTCTTGCTTTTTTACTTTGTCTTTATATTGAGTCATTCTTTCTAATTCACCCATGTAAGTAAAACATTGTAAAAGATAACCAAGTTCTGCATGTTCCTTGATTTCGGATTGAATATAAAAGACTGTTTTTTCTGGATTAAGTCCACAAGCTAAGTACATTCCAGCAATCTCCTTAATTCTTTTTCGCAATTCAGTAGGTTCTTGGGGAGTTGTAAGTGCATGTAAATCAGCAATAAACAAGAAGAATTCATCTTCAGGCATGGATTGCTGTAATAATACGAATTGCTTTATAGCTCCAATATAATTTCCTAGAGTTAGTGTTCCTGTTGGTTTGATTCCAGATACGATACGTTTCATAATTAATCCTCCTTATAAAATTAAAAAAAAGTCGTCCTCAAAAAAAGGACGACTAAGCGCGGTACCACCTTTGTTCTAGTATAAAACTAGCACTTGATTCCTTAACGCGGAAAACGGATGGGATTAGCATCACTCCATGGTCCATTCTACCCTTACATATCCTTGTTTTCACCAGCCACAAGGTCTCTAAAATAAGTCTTTGGTATACTATGCCATATCATTGTTTTAAAATATTATATCACTACTTTTGATTGATTACAAGTTCTAATTGATTAACTAATTCACTCATTCTTGTTGCAACCGCCATAAATGCGTCTTCTTTCGTTAAATCAACACCAGCTTCTTGTAGTTGTTCAATTGGATATTTACTTCCACCGGATCTTAACAAACCGATGTATTTATCAAAAGCTCCTAGTTTTTGGTTTTTTACATCTTCATATATTTTTAGAGAAGCTGCGAAACTTGTTGCATATTGGTACACATAGAATGGTGTATAGAATAAATGAGGAATATACGCCCAAACAAATTGTTTCATTTCTTCCTTCTCAATATCGATTCCATAAAACTCTTGATATAAATTAATCATAATCTTAGATAATGTGTCTGAAGTGATCGGTTGTTTATTTTCAACTAGTTTATGTGCTTCAAGTTCATAGCGTGCAAGTAGTGATTGACGGTAAAATGTAGAAGCAATGTCATCGATTGCTCTTTGTAACAAAGCAATTTTTTCATTTTTAGAAGCTTTTGAATTTTTAATGAAATAATCAAGAAGATTATGTTCATTGAAAGTAGAAGCAACTTCTGCTACAAAAATCGTATAGTCCTGAAGAGATGAAGGTTGTGCTTCAGCAGCAAACATAGAGTGGATAGAATGACCTGCTTCGTGAGCAACAGTAAATACATCGTTTAATGTTTTAGAATAATTAAGTAAAATAAACGGATGAAGATTAGCAATTGAAGAAGAATATGCGCCAGTCCTTTTTCCTGGTTTTTCATATACGTCAACGAAACCATCTTTTAAAGCCTCTTGAGCTTTATCTTTAAACGTGTCAGGAAAATTTGAAATAGATTGGAAGAATAAATCCTTTGCTTCACTGTATTCATATTCTTTATCTGATTTAGCTAGTTCTAAGAAACGATCATACGTATGATACTTACTAAGATGTAAAGCTTTTTTGCGAATTTTAATATATTTTCTTAGAATAGCGGATGAATTTTTCGCAACATTTATTAAAGAATTGTATACTTCAACAGGAATTGCATTATTAAACAAATAACTTTCGAGCGAAGAACTATATTTTCTCGCTTTCATTAATGCATAATCCGCTTCCAAGATATGCTTGTAAATACTAGCATAAGTATTTTTATGTAGTTCATAATAAGAAAAAATACTCTCGAAAATATCTTTTCTTTCACTTGCACTTGAACTATTTTTAATGAAAGAATGAAAATTACTGTTTGTGATAGTGACAATTTCACCGTTATCTAACATAATGTCGCCATTTTCAATATCAGCAACCGTTAATGAACTATATAAATTTTTTCCTGAGTTT
>JAQUZN010000219.1 GCA_028691315.1 Candidatus Izemoplasmatales bacterium
GATACGAATATCGTAATTGTGAGGAATGTAATCTAAAGCTGAATTGGTACATACTAATACACCGCATTTTTTCATTTTCATTCTCCCTATTCAATATGTTACGTTTTCATTATATAATGGATTTTAAATTTGTCAATGACTCCCAAAAAATGAAAAGCCTAACGTCTGAAATTCGTTGGCTTTCTTGGTTTGTTAGAAATTGATAATACTGCTTTCTTGCCTTTTAATTTTCCGTAATTACATTTTTGCATTATTTCATCTCCATATTTTGATGGAACGGTGAAAAATGAAAATTCTGTCAAAATAGCTATATCTTGGATTTCTTTATTTTCAATAGTTACTTTCGAACGGATAAAATCTAATATGTCTGAAACACCTAATTCAAGATTTTTTCCAAGGTTTAAGTGAAAACGAACACTTTTTGAATTTGCATCGAATTTATTGCGTCTGTCTTTTAATTCAAATTCTTCATTAATATCAGCATCATTCACTGCAGCATTATTTTCTCTTTGTATCATTTTTAATAAAGCAACTATAATTTGATCTTCTGTGAGTTTTGAACTAATTGCTTTATTTAAAATTTCATATTCTAAGTCGAAATTAGCAGTTTCAACAATCTTTGTCATTTCTTCAATTAATTTATCATTTTTTACATCTTGAACTTTATCGTAAGTTGGAATGTTTCTTTTTTTGATTTTTGTATTGGTTAATCTTTCGATTTCTGAGATTTGTTTCATTTCGCCTTTTGAAACAAGTGTAAATGAATATCCAACATTACCAATACGGCCTGTTCTACCAATACGGTGAACATAATAATCAGCTTTTTCAGGAACATCGTAATTAAATACTGCTTCTACTGACTTGATATCTAGTCCACGTGCTGCAACATCTGTCGCAACTAACACACTAATTATTCCATTATGAAATTTCTTTAATACATCCATTCTAGTGGTTTGAGGTAAGTCCCCATGAATTTTATCGCAGTTAATACCACGTTCTATTAAGGCTTGTGTTAATTCATCAACTTGTACTTTTGTATTACAGAAAACAAGCGACAATTTAGGCCGATATATGTTGATTAAACGATATAAAGCTTCCGTTTTATTTTCTCTTTTCACTTTATAGTAATGTTGAACAACATCGCTATTTGTCGACTCTTCGCCTATAACACGGATCATCTCCGGTTCATTCATATAACTTTTCGCTAGGTGTAAAATCGGTTTTGGCATCGTCGCAGAAAACATTAAAGTTTGTCTAGTTGCAGGCGTTGCTTTAAAAATAGTTTCAATGTCTTCTTGAAAGCCCATTTTTAACATTTCGTCTGCTTCATCTAAGACCATAAACTTAATTTGATCCACTTTAATAGTTTTACGATTCATATGATCTATAGTTCTACCTGGAGTACCAACGATAATTTGTGGATGTTGTTTCAAAGCATAGATTTGTCTCGTGATTGGATCTCCACCAAAGACGGTTACGATTTTACAGTTTTCTATGTATTTTGCCATTCTCATTAATTCATCATGAATTTGAACAGCAAGTTCTCTTGTTGGAGCAATGATTAATGCCTGTATCGTATTTGAATTAAAGTCTAGTTTTTCTAAAATAGGGATTCCAAAAGCAGCTGTTTTTCCCGTTCCTGTGTGTGAATGCCCAATAATATCTTTGCCCTCTAACAATAATGGGATGGTTTGTTTTTGGATTTCTGTAAAATCGACAAATCCCATCTCCTCAATTGCTTTTTCAATCTCTTTTCTTAATTCCATATTTCACTCTCTTTTCGTCAAATTGACTATTTATTATAACATGCTTTAAATATTTATCTTTTCGCTTTTTTCACAAAAAAAAGGCAGCACTACAGCTCGCCCTCTTCTGTAACATCAATAATTTTAATTCCATTTGCTCGCAAATACTTACAAGTAATGCCTTCACCAGGAATTTTCGTCTTTGAAAAGGTACCATCAGATATGGTAGTCGTTCCACAAGACGGAGAACCATCTTTTAATATAGCCTTTGTACATCCTTCTGATTGAAGTAATAACAAGGATGCTTTTTTTCCACGCTCAAAATATAGTGTTGTGTCTTCTCCCTTTTGGTTCATGACCGTCACTCCATCCGAAGCGATTTCAGAAGGAATGCGTGGTGTTTCCATACCACCAAGTGTTTCAGGACAAATAGGAATAACCTTCATTCCTTTTACTTTTTCAACAACAACGATATCTAGATTATGTCCTCCATTATATTTGCAATGGTAGCCCAATAAACAGGCACTAACAGCAATAACATGTTCCATAAGCACCTCTAAAAAGAAAAGATTTCTTATTCAAAAGAATCAATATCAATATTAATTCTCTTTCCAATTCTAGATGCTGCTGCATAGGAGATCGTTCTGATTGCATTCGCAATCTTGCCACCTTTTCCGATGACGCGACCTAAATCATCCTTGTTCACAAGCACTTGAATTGTAATGGATTCTTCATCCTCAGAAAATATTTTTACTAGTAAATCTTCTGGATGTATGACGAGTGGCGTAACCAAATCGAAAACCAATTTCTCAAAATTAACTGCCATCTTATCGCCTACTACTTATTATTCTTTGACGCTAAGTAAGCTGCATTAATTCCAGCTTTTGTAAATAAGTTTTTAACTGTATCGGTTGGTTGTGCCCCAAATCCTAGCCACTTTAGTGCGAGTTCATTGTTGATTTCAACATATGCCGGTTTTTTTGTTGGATCATAGCGTCCGATGATTTCTAAATATCTTCCATCACGTTTTTTGCTTGCCTCAGCTGCTACAATACGATA
>JAQUZN010000220.1 GCA_028691315.1 Candidatus Izemoplasmatales bacterium
AGAACCTTCAACTTTGACATCTTTATCCGAATAGTAACAATTACCGATAATCATGCAGTCTTCTATTGATTCTCCATTTGGGATACCACAACCAGACAAAATGATTATGATAGATAACATTGTGAGATATATAAGAAATTTTTTCATATATTATTATCCTCTTATATTTGCTATTGCAACCTGCTATAAATACAAACTATAAGCTATTGAGATATCAAATGTTTCATTTTTAATATAAAAAGTTCTTCCCACCCAGTTGCAACAGTAAAATACTTATCAACTTTATCTAGATATAGATTCCCATAAAGACTTAAAAATCGATAAAAATACACTACTTGCTACAAGATATTATTATTCCAATTCTATGGAAATCTAAACAATTAATAAGCGCTAAAATTCATAGTAATGTGTTGTCATAATTTACATTACTCGTTTTTTGTAAACTGTATAACTCGATCAAGTATTTTATGCGCACTGTCATACTTGAATAATGCTCTTGCTTCATCTATCGTGAAAAAAGATATTTTGCTATCAGGCTCTCCACTTTCATGAATTACATCAGGAAAATCTCCTTCCCACTTTGTAATAATAAAAACATAAAATAAAACATTAATTTCGGGAACAATAAGCTCCCCTAAAAAGGTTTTTTCTAGAATGTCAATGTTGTCACTAAACTCTTCAGATACTTCCCTATATAGTGCATTTGTAATGTAATCACTGTTGTTCTGTTTATCTTTATTTTCAATCGTTCCATTTGTAAAAAAAGTTTCAACATTGAAGCCCTTACCTCTATCCTCTAGAAGCACTTTCTTGTCTTTGTAGAAACAAAAAACTACACCTTCAATAAGTCCATTCTTATATGATTTAGTATTAGTCATTTTTTAACTCCTTAATTATTTTTTTGATTAACATTCCATAAACTACTACAATATACGTAACTTGAAAAATTGTACAAAATTGCTATCCAGCAACAACTACCCCAGTTGTCCAATCAATAGTTACGATATCACAATCGATGTATTCCTGAATTCGAGGATCAATAGTATTTCCTACATGAATTGAGACTTCTACTGAATTTGTATTATAATTTATGAAGCAAGACATAATGTTAAAATGAGTGTCTTCAGCTGTTAAAATGTCCATAATAGTTTGTAACTGAGAATCACTATATAAAACATATTCCCATAGAGTATTACTGTTTTCTATTAAATCAATTAAGTCTTCAGGTGCATTCTCGGTAATGCATATAACGTATCCTGCATCGCTTGTGTGAAATCCACCATAAAAATTATTATAATTCATATATACATCTTGCATAATATTTTTTGGGAAGTTTCGTTCAATTTCGTTGTAGTGAATTTGCTCAATTTGATTTTCTTTACGGATAATTTCTTTGTTAAGAACAACATTGTTTACATATAAAAATGCTGAGATTATGCATATAGAAATAAATAGAAATAATTGTAAGAACTGAAGTGGTTCGATTAGACGAGGTTTTCTCCCCATAGTATGAAGCATTCTGTTTATTTTCTTGTTGTATATAAACAGATAAATGAATGTCAAAATTGAAAACAAGATTAGAACTGAAACAATTACTATCGTAGTGTTTATGATTGTCATATCAAATCCTCCAATATTTAAATTTCTAAAAATTCAATAAATGCGCTCTTGTAACTTCTGTTAACATAAAGAGTATCATAATTACTCATAGTGATTATAACCCGTGAATCCAGACTGCTTTTAATTTTTAGAATATGAGACTTACTTACTATTTGTGATTTATTGATTCGTATATACTCTTTTTCATCAAGAATATCAAGCAATTCATATAATCTTTCATTAATTTGATAAATTCCGTTTATCGAATGTAAAAATACTTCTCTACCAAAACTTTCAATATAAATGGTATCTTTCCATATGATAGGATACCATTCATCATTCAACAACCCAAATATGGTTTTGTTTGAAGCATTTCGATCCATAAAAACTAAATTTGAAGTCATATCGATTTCAAATCCAGCAGACTTAAATATGGAGGAGTATTTTTCAAAGTCACAGGAATCACAAATTATTTTTATCTTCATATAATCACCATTATCATTATATATAAACATAAGTCAAAACACAATATTTCTGTAACAAGTTACTCTTTTTCGTACACAAGTTACAGGTATTCTAAATGCATTAGAATACTTTTTTGAGGAAGATAATTTGATTTGATACCTCACGATTCGGGCGAAGTTATAAACATATAAAACTAAAAAAAATATTTGATAATCAAAAAATAATATCTCATAAATTCAAAATGATGCCAAATCAAGAAATATTTCACTAAGAAATTCTTAATTAAATCTTAAAAATCCCTTATTTATCCTATATGATTGATTTGACACCAAAGAATTTATTCAATTTTTTAATAAACCAGTGTTCTGCATGTGAATATTTCAACTAGTGCAGAACAAAAAATAAATATTAACTAGTCTGTATAATCTGTTAAATTCAAGTCTTCAAATATATGACCTACTGTTGTAAATACCGAATATGATTCTCCATTAATCCATACTGGAGGAGTTATTATATTATTGTCCGTGTCAAATAAAAGCGAAGAGCTTTGACGCCGAATGTGACGCCTACAATATTTTCTAAAATTCACTTCATAAAGATGTAAAATACTTAAAAAAACACTGCCTTGCTACTAGATAATCTGTCATATAATCAAACCTTTCTATTTCTATGAATATCAAACGAATTAAGATTATATTTTCACGTAACATTT
>JAQUZN010000221.1 GCA_028691315.1 Candidatus Izemoplasmatales bacterium
GATTAAATTTGGTGATTTGTTTAGTGTTTCTTTTAAAAGTGCAGGTTCAAAAAGGTTACTTAAAGCAACACCATGGTGTAAATAGTCTCGGTGAAAATAAACATAAGCTAAAAGCGGTCCTACTTTCACTGGATAACATAACCAGTGTCTTGAGGTTAACTTAATTCCTGTCATTGGGTTTACAAAGACTTCTTTAAATACGCCATTTCTGGTGTTCATCACACTGTGACCAATAAAAGGAGTTCTTAACATGACTGTATCGATAAAATCAATTCCATCTAAACCATTATATTCTTGAGGCATCTTCCATGTGTTTTTTGATACAATTAACCCGGCATTTAATCCAGCAGGGGTTTGTCTGTAAACATGGATTGCTTTTCCGGAAATATTTTTTGTTATTTTTCGGTATAATGCTAAAATCTTTTTTGTTAGCAATTCTGTTGTTTCAATTAATGACTCATTATCAGAATGAATGGATCGTAATTTTCGTTGAATAATGCCATACCTTTCAAAGTTTCGCCAAAAATCATAAAGTTTCTCTGTAAATAGATAAAGCTCACTTCTGCTTTTAAGAATCATTTTGATTTCTACCGTATTTTTAACTACTTCTTCATATGGAAATACCATTAATAGTTTATATATATCAATCAATTGTTTTTCATTTACAAGAATATTTTTAATTAAACATAGTGCATCTGGAGAGTGTGTATCAATTGATTCCATAAAATGATGTAAAACAAGCGCAAACCCAACACTATCTAATATTTTCACTTCAGAATCACAAACAGATAGACTCAAATTAATAATAATTTTTTTCTCTGTCATATGAAACGGTTTAATCATCGCCATTTGTAACACTCCCTTAACAAATATCTTTTGAATATATTACCATAATTAAGCATTAAAAAAAAGCGAATTTTCGCTTTTTTTAATGAAACTCAACAATTTAAAAATATGTGGAAATTTATTATTTTTAATTCATCATATACATGTAAGTTATGATAAAAACGAGTAGATTATATATTCCATGTGTAATCATCGATGCAAGTAGATTCTTGGTTTTGTAGTAGACTAGGCTTAAACAAAATCCAGCAAACAAATAAAGCGGTAATAAAATGATACTTGGCCATAAAGAAGCAGTCACAAATTGAATTGAAAAGTGTGCAAAAGCAAAGATTGTTGAATTTAGTATCAAACCTGTCCAAAAATGTTTACTCCATAAATGCTTAAACATCATATACCTAAAAGCAAACTCTTCAACAATTGGGGCAAAAAATACCCAAATTAGAAAGTAAGCCCACCTATATTGATTGAAGATATAACTTTCACTTGCAGCTCCATGAGCCTGATAATTATATCCTATAAGGACATAAACAAAAATTAATACTTGGGCAAAAATAAAAGCGTAGAGCGCATAGTGAAAGGCCATTTTTAAATACTTCTTCGAGAACACTTTGCCAAACTTAATATATTTTGTGTTCATAAACCCAATAACCAAAACCACAAAAAATAATTCGATATAAAACTCATATAATGGTGTTGTAAAAACATTTGGATCAATAAACAACATAATAATTGATAGAATAACAGGAATCCCTAAAAAACCACCTGCAGCGATTGTTACACCAATCAGAAATTTATCGCCAGTGAAAGGCAAATCCTTGTCTTCAACACTAGAATCAATCATCCAATTCTTGAGACGATTAAAAAATGATTTTAACCAAGTACGTATTTTTAACAATGATATCACCACCAAAATAATACTATCACAAACCAGATTCGTTTACAATTTATTTAAAAAGTTAAAAGAGTGTTTTCTAAAACAATTTTTAAACAAAAAGTATTCCAAAATCCATTCTATCTGAGAATAAAAAAAAGCGTGGTTTCCCACGCTTACAATTTGTTATTCTAACGGAACTCCTTGAAATTCAAGATCAAGCATAAAATCAGCAGTAGGAACTAAATAGAAGAAATAAGTTCCGGATGTCTCTGCTGTGAACTGAATTGTATCAGCAGTGTTATAAGGAATAACATTTAGACTAGAATCAAACACAGCAGACCCTGAGAACAAGCTAAATTGACTTGATACAATGGTATATGTCCCTGCTTCTAACTCAAGTTTAATCCAGCCATTTTCACTCGCGACCATTGGAATTGCGATAACTGTATTTGAAGCATATACTTTTACAGCAAGAGAAACATCGTCTACTGCTTTCATCATATATGGTGCCGAAAATACATCTGGCATTTGAAAATCAGCTGGAATGGACATTACTGTATGATTCGTAATTGAAAAAGTTACAAAGGATGTATCCTCAAATGTAACAGTGAAATCAGTCAATGTAGCTACAATATCAATTGCACTATTTTCTTCAGAGAAAGTGATAACAACATGTGCTGTTGCAGCATCTAAAGCAGACAATGATTCATCAAAAATCTTTAGTTGATCAAAGAATGATGCAAAGTTTTCTAAATCAATAATTTGATTAAGAACAATATCAAGTTCATATTGGTGATCAGCTAACTTTAATTCATTTTGGATATTTGATATTGAAAAATTATCTAAATTGATAATATCTGATTGTGTCGGAAGATTAATTGTTTCAGGCACGCGAGGTGTTACCACATTTCCATCAATGACATACTCAAATGAAAATCCTGAAACCTGTTCGTATACACTCTCAGTTGTTACATCATTTAGTGTTTGACTTAAATATGTATAAGGCGTATTTTTGTCTAGCATAAAATATAAATTTGAAGTCATGGGCTCAAGCC
>JAQUZN010000222.1 GCA_028691315.1 Candidatus Izemoplasmatales bacterium
CTCATCAATAATTCTTCCTTTCTAATTCCTATATTGATTATACAATGGTTTTATTCATATGTCACGTGATAACCTTTTAAAAAAGGATTTGGAAAATCTCCAAATCCTTTTTAGTTATGATATCAAATACTAGATAGCAACAGTTTCAAATTGACTATTATATAAACTAGCATAAAAACCATTTTGATTAATTAAATCCTGATGATTTCCTGTCTCGATAATATCTCCATCTTTCATGACTAAGATTAAATCAGCATTTTTAATCGTAGATAAGCGATGAGCGATAACAAACGTTGTTTTCCCTTTCATCAGAATATCCATTGCTTCTTGTATAAGGATTTCAGTTCTTGTATCAACGCTCGATGTAGCCTCATCTAAAATTAGCATTGGTGGATTAGCAATCATTGCTCTCGCTATGGTAAATAATTGCTTTTGTCCTTCTGAAATAGATGAATCTTCCGAAAGCATCATGTCGTAACCGCCAGGCAAAGACTCGATAAAGTGATCAATGTTTGCTAGTTGACAGGCGCTCTTAATTTCTTCCATCGTTGCATCCTGATTTGCATAAGCTAAGTTTTCACGAATAGTTCCCTTAAACAGCCATGAATCTTGTAATACCATTCCAAATAAAGAATGGACATTATTACGGTTAATCGATTTTGTTGAAATGTCATCAATTAAGATATCTCCACTGTTTAATTCATAGAAACGCATAAGCAAGTTAACAATCGTGGTTTTTCCTGCACCAGTAGGGCCGACAATAGCGATTTTTTGACCAGCAGTAGTTTTCATACTGAAGTCATTGATAATTGTTTTATCCTCGCTATATCCAAAATGAACATGACTAAATTCAACCGCACCTTTTACTTGATCTACGTGTTTTTCAATAGCAAATTCATTACTCATTTCTTCTGCTTCTAAGAATGCAAATACCCTTTCAGCTGCGGCTGCAGTGGATTGAAGTTGATTAAATGCTTGAGCAATTTGCATTAAAGGTTGTGAAACTCTTCCAACATACTGTAACATACTTTGAATTCCACCAATCATGACTTTTCCAGCAACGGCAAGAATCCCACCAACAACGCTGACTGCGACATAACTGAAGTTACCAACAAAACTCATCACCGGCATCATTAATCCAGAAAAAAACTGGCTTTTCCACGTGCCTTCATATAACCTGTTATTCATTTGATCAAAAGCAACTTTTGCTTTTGTATTTGCATTAAAGACTTTAATGATGTTATGTCCAGAATAGATTTCCTCAATGTGACCATTGATTAAACCAAGTCCATTTTGATAAACCCTAAAGTATTTTTGCGATGACTTCATAATCAACCCCATTAATAACATTGATAACGGCAGTATTGCTACAACGAGAATTGTCATAACCCAACTGATTGTAAGCATCATAATGATTACACCAATGACAGTTGTTACAGATGTAATCAATGAAACTAAAGATTGATTCAATGTTTGCCCAATGGAATCTACATCATTTGTTACAATACTTAAGATGTCTCCATAACTTCTTGAATCAAAGTATTTAAGTGGCAATCTATTGATTTTAGAAGTAATATCAGTTCTTAATTTTTTTGATATTCTCTGTGTCACTTCATTCATGATAAAGCCTTGAGCTAATGTAAAAATATAACTTAATACATATAAAACAATTAATAAAAATCCTATTGAAGCAATTTTCGTTAAGTTAATTGGAATACTGCCAAAGATAGAAATTTGAACTTCATTCGTAATATTACCAAGTAATTTTGGCCCAACAATATTGAATATAGTTCCACCAATTGCGGCGGCAAGTGCAATCCCCATTAAAAGATGAAACGGTTTTACATATCGGAAAAGATTTTTCATTGATGTTTTAAAATCTTTTGGTTTTTCAACAATTCCTCTCCCACCAAATGGGCCACCGCCACCAAATCCCCCTTGAGGTCTTCTTTTTATAGTGTCTTTTTCATTATTTTTTTCCATAATTGATTTCCTCCTGCGACAATTGCGATAAAGCGATTTCTTTGTACACAGAACAAGTTTCTAATAACTCCGTATGTGTTCCTACTCCAACTATTTTACCTTTCTCTAAAACAACGATTTTATCGGCATAAAGGATTGTTCCAATTCTTTGAGCAACGATTAACTTTGTAGATTCAGGCAATTTTGTATTTAGCGCTTTTCTTAATACTTTATCTGTTTGATAATCAAGTGCAGAGAAAGAGTCATCAAAAATATAGATTTCTGGTTTCTTCACAATAGCTCTTGCAATACTTAAACGTTGTTTTTGACCGCCACTAAAGTTTTTTCCACCTTGTGAAATCGGTGCATCAAGTCCTAGTTCAAGGGACGATACAAATTCTGTAGCTTGTGCAATATCTAAAGCCTCATTGATCTCATCATCAGTAGCATTTTCACTGCCAATTTGGATGTTAGATCGAATTGTTCCAGAAAAGAGTGTTCCTTTTTGCGGAATATATCCAATAATTTTATGTAAATCTTCTTGAGCGTAGTCTGAAACATCTACACCATTAATTAAAATTGACCCTTTTGATGTATCATAGAAACGTGGAATTAAGTTAATTAATGATGACTTACCACTACCTGTTGAACCGATAAAAGCTACTGTTTCGCCATGTTTAATTGATAAATTAATATTTTCAACAACATACTCTTCAGCACCTTTATATCTAAATGAAACATCTTTAAACTCAATCAAAGGAACATTATTCTTTTCTACTAATAAATCATGTGTTAC
>JAQUZN010000043.1 GCA_028691315.1 Candidatus Izemoplasmatales bacterium
TCGGGAATATTTTGTTCAATCTCATCATGAATTCCCTCTGCAATTTCATGTGCTTTTAGTAAAGACAAGTTCTCATCGACTAATATTTCAACATCAACATAAATCTTTAACCCAAATTGTCTGGTCCTCAATTCATCAATATGAATTATTTCTTTATGCGAACTGATAATTTTTTTAATTCTATTTACAATTTCCTCATCAGCAGATTGATCTACTACTTGACTAATGCCTGTCTTAATAATTTTATATCCAACACGAAAAACAAATAAGCAAATAACTACTGAAGCAAGTGGTTCTAGCACATCTACGCCAAGCATTGAACCACTAATACCAATAACTGCTCCTGCACTGGCTAGTTGATCGCTTCTATGATCCATTGCTTGTGCAAATAAAGAAGGCGAATTTGCTAATCTTGCGTTTTTTCTTGTAAAGTGAAACATAAACTCTTTAATAAGTATCGTTAGAACCGCTACAATAAGCGCTACAAGCTCAGGATGAACAATGTCTACCTTATTAACGTAATAGTTATAAAGAATCATTACAGCAGATTTCCCGATTTCAAAGGCGGTAATGATAATTGCCGCTCCAAGGAGAACAGAAATCATACTATCAAATTTCTCATGACCATATGGATGGTCATCATCTCGTCCTTTATGAGAAAATTTTCCTGAAATCATAACCACAAGATTTGTCATTACATCGCTAATTGAATTCACTGCATCAGAAATCATTGCAGTAGAGTTTCCTAATATTCCTGCAAGCACTTTAATTATCGCTAAAAATCCATTTAAAAGCATGATCTTGATAGAAGTTCTAGTGATGATTTTGCTTTCTATATTATTTTCCATTTTCCCCCCCAGCAAAAGTGCGAAAATTCAGATTTCGCACATTTGTAAAGTTAATTTAATTTTGAGTGTTATCTATGCTTTGAAATACTTGTTTAAAATAAATATCTCCAATTTCTGTTAATCTTGCCTTTATTTTTGTAATATTTGTAGAACAATAAGCAGCATGTTGATTAACAAAGTTACCTGTTTGTAATTTTTCTGAAACAATGATGTTTAGGAACCCAACGATATACATTGAATCATGAATCGAAGTATAATATGCTTCCATACTATTTAAAACCGATGTTGGAATTTGAGGGAGAAGAAAATCATATGTTAATTCAGCATCATCCGCAGTTCCATAGACAATTTGATCAAACCGATACTCAGTATAAATCTTTAATTGTTCGATGGATGGCATCTCTGAATCGTTTTCAATACCTTCTGTATAATTTGGAAGTCCGTGAGAATCATATGTCATTACGAACTTAGCAGATGGCTTTTCAAAATCAGAACCCTTTTCCGCAAAAATCATATGTACTCCATATACTGTTTGGATATAATTATCATAATAAATAAAATCAGAATTTTGATTTTCAGGAAGTAAATATTGTTCATAAGTTTGGATAAGACCATTTACAAATGGTTCTTCATAAGTATCAACTGAATTGGAATAAGTTAATGATTCTGTCGAAGATAAATCTTCTGTCATTAAATAGAATCCAAAACGCTTGAATTCGCCCCAAGTTGCATCAGTACGTTTCGCTTTCAAGTATTCAGCAATAAGCGTTGTATAATTGTTGTTTTCTGATGAATCAAGGTAATTTTCAATAGTAGTTTCAAAACTAGTTAACAAGTTTTGATACTCTGTAGGATTACTTAACCCAACTAAAAAGTCATCATAATTATCTTGAGTTCCATCTTCATTACGATCCATATATATAAGCAAATGTTGAACGTTTAAACTAAAATAATTATTGTAGTAATCTTCCGCTAAAGTGTAAAGATAATCGGTAAGTAATTCCCAGTTATTTTTTCTGATTTCATCATATACTAAATACGGTTGAAGATTAGATTTCACATAATATTTACCAATCATATCTGCTTCTGATTTTGCGCCATAAGCCAAATAGATATATTCATCAAAAGTATAATAATACACATAATAACTTGCTTCAAAACTAGCTTTTAATTCAGCAAGCGTTGCCTTATGTTCTTCAATTTTATCAGATGTGTTAAGCGATAAATCATATTCACAAGCTACAGACGTATCTGAACAATATACTTGCTCAAAATATGCATCCATCACCACTGACAATTGAGCGGCATAAAGTGTATATAAAGCACCATTAATATTCATTGAATAAGTAAATAAATCATCTGCGGTAATTTGAGTAGAGCCATAACTAGCTACTACTGTTTCATTACCTTCTTCAGTTGGTACAAATTCCGTATCAATAGCTTGATAATCAACTCCAAGATAATAATCAAAAATTTGGAAGTCGTTATCCGTCCGTAAAGATGCAACTCTTGAAGCTACAAATCCAGATGTTTCTAAATAATTATTAATCAAGGTTTGTTGAATAGTGTCGTAATTATCTTGTCCAATTAGTGCAACTAAATCGGCTTCATTACCATCAAAATCAGAAACATCCACTTTTGAAGGACGATTTAAGTTTAAAATCATATAATATGAAGTATCATTCGTTCCATAATATTTAACAGGAGCGTATGTATAATATATTTTACTTGAGGTACCTGAATTAAATTCATTTAATGAGCCAAGTGTTGTGAAAATATAAGTAGATAATGATGCAGATGCATCGAACATATCAAGGTAATTAACTTTCAAGTCATTTAAATTAGTTAATTGATTAACTGATAAATCCTTACTTACTGTATTGCGATAATCACCATATACATAATTATACATATCTGTAAAAACATCGATTAATTGATCCTGAGTTAATACTGCAGTATTCGTGTCGTTAAAACTCGAGGAAGGAACTTCATCAATTGGTTTTGTCCCAGTGTATAATTTGAGTGCTCCATTTATACTAACTAAATTAAAGATCTTCATTACGTTTTTAGCATCTGTTTCATTATAAAAACGGATTTTAATTGCACTTAAATCATCGAAATATGTCGAATCATAATAAGAAGCAATTGTTGAAGGTCCAACATACCAAGTTTCTTCAGAATTATCACTTAAGCCCATAGCGTAAGCGGCATAATTTTCTTTTGCAACAACCATTGTTACATAAACTTCAGGATTATCCGCGAAACCAAGTAAACTCATATTTTCAAGATATGAAGTTTCATAGCTTTGTTTTTCAGTAGCATCTAAATCAGCTATTTTAATATCGTCGGAAGTGCCATAAGTTAAATATTTGATCTTATCCGCTACTTCAGAAGCCGTTACAGCGCTAATATAGTCAGAGAGTAAGACCGAGTCAACCATAAATAATAATCGGTTAATCCCATCATTGACTTTGAATTCTTCGTAGATATCACCATAGGTAATATCGTAGTTGTCTCCAGAAAAAAAGACATCATCCGGATTCGATAAACCTGGTATAGTTCCAGTGAATGCGGCAGTTGTCGTTGTTGTAGTTGTTTTACAACCTAGTAAACCTAGGGAAACAAGAACACCTAGTACCAAGATTAAGGCTTTTTTTGTCGTAAATTGCATTTGTCTCAAACTCCTTCTTTTATTAGACACTTTATTCTATTATATAACAAATCATGATTATTTAAAAACTTTTTTTCATAGATTTGGTATTATTATTATATCTTTAGAAAGTGGGGTTTCTGTGATAAAAAAAAAGATGGCGCCAAATGATGGCGTCATCTTAAAACAAGTAATTTATTCAATAACAGTTGTGTAATCCATAGCTGAATATCGTTTGTACATAGCCCAGCGACGTTTAGCATCTTTAAGGTTAAGTGCAAGTAATCTTTCAGCCGTTTTAGGCTCCGTTTGAACCAATTGTTGGTAACGATTCTCGCTCAATAAGAAGTCATGATATTTTTCCCAAACGGGTTCTTTTGAATCAAGTTGGAAAGGATTTTTACCTTGCTCAATTAATCGTGGATCATATCTGAAAATTGGCCAGTAACCACATTCTGTTGCTAGTTTAGCTTGTTGATGTGAATTTGCTAATCCACCATTAATACCATGAGCGATACATGGTGAGTACGCAATGATTAGCGATGGACCATCATATGCTTCTGCTTCTTTCATTGCTTTTAGAAGTTGAGTTGCATTAGCACCATGACTAATAGTAGCTACGTATACACTTTCATAAGTCATTGCAAGTGAAGCTAAATCTTTCTTTTTATTTGGTTTTCCAGATGCAGTAAACTTAGCAATGGATCCCGCACGAGATGCTTTTGAAGATTGTCCGCCAGTATTAGAATACACTTCGGTATCAAGAACAAGGATATTGAAGTTCTCGTTTGTAGAGATTACATGATCTAATCCACCATAGCCAATATCATAAGCCCAACCATCTCCACCGATTATCCAGTTTGAAGTTTTCACTAGGTAATCTTGAAGTTCTAGAATGGATTCACTTGCACTTGTTTTGTCCTGAACAAGTAAAGGAATAATTTTATTTGCTAATTCTAGAGTTTTATCTCCATCATTACGGAATTCTACCCATTCTTTAAGAAGTGATTTTAATTCGTCTGATTTGAACTCAGCTTCTTTTTCAAAAATCGTATGTTGAATGCGATCTCTTAATGTTTCTTGAGCAATAGTCATACCAAATCCAAATTCAGCGTTGTCTTCAAATAATGAATTTGCCCAAGCTGGACCACGACCGTTTTTGTTCATTGTATAAGGGCTTGCAGGGAAAGATCCTCCATAAATTGAAGAACATCCTGTAGCATTAGCAATAACCATTCTATCACCAAATAATTGTGTAACAAATTTGATATATGGAGTTTCTCCACAACCAGCGCATGCCCCACTGAATTCGAATAATGGTTTTTCAAATTGAACACTCTTGTAAGTGCTATTACCAACTAAATGTTTTTTGCTTGAAATTTCATTGTATAAGTACTCTGCTCTAGCGGGTTGACCATCAGCAATTTGCACTTCGATTGGAGTCATCACTAAAGCTTTTTCTTTCGCTGGACAAGTATTAACGCAGACTGTACAACCGGTACAATCTAAGACGGATACTTGAATACGATATTTCATTCCTTCTAAACCTTTACCAACTGCATTTTTCCATACGGTTCCTTCAGGTGCTTTTGCAGCTTCTTCTTCTGTCGCTAAAATTGGACGAATACATGCATGAGGACAAGCGTATGAACATTGGTTACATTGAATGCAATTATCTGATAACCAAGTTGATACTTCTTCAGCAACTCCACGTTTTTCATAGGCAGCCGTTCCGTTAGGAATAAAGCCATCTGCATAATCTAAAAATGCAGAAGTTGGTAAGTCATATCCTTGAATTGCATTCACTTTATCTGCAATGTTTTTAACAAATGCTGGACGATTTAAGTCTTCAACTTCATTATCTTCTAGTGATACCCATTTTGGATTCACTGGAACTTCAACAAGTCCATTAGCACCACGGTCAATTGCTTCAAAATTCATTTGTACAATTTCTTCACCTTTACGAGTGAATGACTTTACAGCAAATGATTTCATATGATCTTGAGCTTCTTCATATGGCATAATTTGTTCGTTTAGTTTAAAGAAAGCAGATTGCATAATTGTGGATACCATTTTAACCTCACCAATTTCTTTGGCAAGTTTGTAAGCATCGATAATATATAATTTTGCTTCTTTTTTCGCTAAAATTCTTTTAATGTCATTTGGTAAGAATCCTTCGATTGTATCAAGTCCATGAGTTGTCGCTAGTAAGAACTTTCCGCCTCTACGAATTCCACGTACAATTTCGAAACGATCTAGGTAACTTTCTTGAGAGCATGAAATAAAATGAGGATGATTTACCAAGTATGTTGAACGAATTGGATTTTTTCCAAAACGTAAATGCATTCTTGTTACACCACCAGATTTTTTAGAGTCATAGGAAGCATATGCTTGACCGTATAAGTCAGTGTAATCTCCGATAATCTTAGAAATATTTTTTACTGCTCCTACTGTACCATCACTACCAAGACCAAAGAATAATAACTCAGTTGTGTCAGAATCAGTAACATCTGGAGCTTCTTCAACTGGAAGACTTGAATTCATTACATCATCAACGATACCAATCGTGAAACGATCTTTTAATTCACCTTTTAAATTTTCATATACAGCAAAAATTTGAGCAGGATCTGTATCTTTACTAGAAAGTCCATAACGACCGCCAACAATAGCTGGTTCAAAATCTTTTCCATAGAATATTGATTTTACATCAAGGTATAAAGGTTCGCCTACTGATCCAGCTTCTTTTGTTCTATCAAGAACAGCAATTCTTTTTACTGATTTTGGTAAAACGTTAAAGAAGTATTTTTCTGAGAATGGACGATATAGATGGACACAAATAAGTCCTACTTTTTCGCCTTGAGAAACTTTGAAATCGACAACTTCACGAATAGTTTCAGTTACTGAACCCATTGCAACAATAATATCTTCAGCATCTTTGGCGCCATAATATGTAAAAGGTTTGTAGTCTCTTCCTGTTTCTTTTGAGATTTCGTCTAAGTAATAAGCAACCTCATCAGGAATAGGTGTATAATATTTTTCTTGAACTTCTTTTGCTTGGAAATAAACGTCATCATTTTGAGCAGTACCCTTTGTTACTGGATGTCCAGAATTCAGTGCACGTTCTCTAAATGCTTTAATAGCTTGTCTGTCTAACAAACGATCATAAACAGCATAATCCATAACTTCAATTTTATTTACTTCATGGCTGGTTCTAAAACCATCAAAGAAATGAAGGAAAGGAATACTTGTTTTAATTGCGGCTAAATGAGCGACACCAGCAATATCCATTGTTTCTTGAACAGATCCTGAAGCAAGCATTGCCCATCCAGTTTGTCTTGCGGCCATCACGTCTTGATGATCCCCAAAGATGGATAATGATTGTGCAGCGAGTGATCTTGCAGCAACATGAATTACTCCTGGTAATAATTCTCCAGCAATTTTGTACATGTTAGGTATTTTTAATAGCAACCCTTGTGAAGCGGTAAAAGTAGTTGTTAAAGCTCCTGTAATCAAAGAACCATGAACCGTACCTGCAGCTCCTGCTTCTGATTGCATTTCAACTAGCTTAACAGGCATACCGAATAGATTCTTCTTGCCTTGCGATGCCCATAAATCTGTATATTCTGGCATCGGAGTCGATGGCGTAATTGGATAGATTCCAGCTACTTCAGTAAAAGCATATGCACAATATGCAGCTGCTTGATTACCATCCATTGATTGAAACACTTTTTTTGTTGTCATAGATGACATAACCTCCTATTTAAACTTTTTTAAAGCTAATATCACTGTTCTATTATACATCAATTTTTCATAATAGACAAATATTTCTTGGGTAAAAATACGTTTTCATTGATTCGGTTAATGCTTTTTTTTAGGAGAAAATTCTTTCGTTTTTATGTTTATAGGTCAATTACTGGTAATGCCGTATGTTGTTTGGCGCAAATGATGCTATAATCTTCTAAAACTAATCCCTGTTTTTGGAAGATTCTTGAGTATGTATTCAAAGCGTGACTTTCAGTATTGCATTCCTCAGAAAGATGGGCTAGAATGATTCTCTTTGTATTTGGACCAAGTAAATTCATTAATAAAAATGCACTGTCTTCGTTAGACAAATGGCCTTGGTCATCAAGTATTCTTCGTTTAAGCACCCAAGGTCTGTCGCTATCTAGAAGCAAATCTGGCTCATGATTACTTTCAACTATATATATATCTGCATTGCGTAATAAATCATAACGGTTTTCTGGAAAATATCCAGTATCTGTCATATAGACAAGGGATTTACCTTCTTCATTAAACCTATATCCTGTTGGTTCTAAGGCATCATGATAAGTCATAAAAGGTAACGCAGAAAAACCATCGAATAAAACTGGTAAATTAAATTCAATAAATCTAAATAAAGATGCATCAACTCTTTCTGCTATTGTCCTTGGCAAGTTCTTGTAAGTACCTAAAGAACAATAGATAGGCATTTGAAACTTCTTGGCGATTGTCACAAGTCCCGCCACATGATCTCCATGTTCATGAGTGATAAATACCGCATCTAGTCTCGTTAATTCTAATGATAAGACTTTTAGTCTTTCTTGTATTTGACGCAAAGAAATACCAACATCCATTAAAACATGCTGGTTTCCAATTTGAAGATAAGTTGAGTTGCCTCTTGATCCACTAGCAAGTACCATAATTTTCATTTCATCAACTCCAAAAATATTATATAACATAATTCCCATAAACGTTAAACAAATACTTCTTTTCTCAAAAAAAACGAAGATTATTTATCTTCGTTTTCGATATTATATGGTTTGTCTAATTCTTTTTTGAGTTTTTCAAGTTCGGATTGAACAAGTTCATCTTTTTCTTTTTGCTGAATTTCTTTTCTGCTTTTTGTAACTTCTTTAATTATAGTACTCACTTCAGTGATTCCTATCGTAACAAAGATTAAGACAACTGCCCCATATATAAGGTTGATTCCACCTTTGTATATAAACTGATAAACCTTTCCAAGAGCAGTTGTTTTTGAAACAAATTTACCGACAATATAATCATCAGTAAAATTTTTCTCAAAACCTAGTGATTCAAAATTATTATCACCCATTGTTGTATATAATAAAATACCATCTACATCATTAATTTCAATGATTCTATGTGTAATTAGTGTTGAAAAATTATCTGGTTTATGGAAAGTAATAATGTCACCAACCTCATAAGAAGTTGCTTTTGTATTAACAAATATTAAATCGCCGGTCATAATCGTATCTTCCATCGAAGGTGATACGACAATCAGCATAGAATATCCTAAAATTGTTGGTGTCTGGTCATTTTTTATAGCAACAAGGACTTGGATAATTAATAATACGGTTAGTCCTAAGAAAATAAAGGGTAGAATTTGTAAAGACTTAAGCAATATTTTTTTGAGCATTTTTTCACCTCTTGATTTATTACAGGTTTTATTCAGGGTATCCAGACGAAAAATTATAGTCAACTAACTCTTCCCAGGTCACATTATCAGCTTGTTTGATTTCAATTTTCAAAGTGACATTGACTGATTGTGTGGAATAATCAATTCCTGCATACGCACCGTTATAAGATAGTGAAGATAGAATATCGATAATTCCAGAATTAATTGGCAAAACATAAGAAACGCCATTGTAATACCAATACCCATCAACATACTCAAACAAAGGGTTCATTACTACATTTATATGCTCAAGTTCAGCACCAGAGTAATTTATACTTTGAATAGTGAGTACATCATTTACACTTGTAATCTTAGTATAAGTAATTTTAAATCGTAATTGAGATGTAATAGTAGAATTGTTTGTAAGTGTAAATGGAGTGTCAACCAAATCTTCTGAAGGCACTAAGATTAAGCTATTTTCTTGAAAAGCACCAGTCGGTTCAAATCGCAAATCACCTAACCCAACCTGACCGGCCGGAAAAGTGATAAGCATAGAAAACCAGCCATATGTAACTCCAATCGTCACGAGCGAAAAGATAATTAAAACTAGAGAAAATATACTAACGAAAATAGTTTTGTTTTTCATAAGTGTACCTCCTTACTGAGAAACAGATTGAATAGAAACTTTAGAGATGAGTAACAATAAGTTTTGATAATCATTTCCCGCTAATTCGCCATCAATCGTAAATGAAAAAGAAATTGTTGCAGTTTCGCCAACGGCAAGATTAATCTCATAGCATAACGTAACACCAGACTCAGAAAAATCACCATTCATATCAGACGGCAAAAGTGATAGTAATGTTTGATTATCAATAACTTCACTATTAACTGTGTTACTTGCACTTATTCTAATAACATCAACTAGAGATTTTCCTGCTAAAAAATTAGTGTCATCACCTAATGGATCTGCTACATCGTTCGTAAATCCATATAAAAGTATTTTTGATGTAATGTCAACATCTCCAGTATTTTCTAAAACAATTTGAAAATTAGAGGTGTTTCCCGAAACGCCAGCTAACAACTCAATTGACCCAATGTCAACAAATCCATCGCCATCTACATCAAGATATAAGTTTGCTTCAGCATCAATATTGTTTAGTGCAACTTCAGGCCCAAAAATATTAATTACATCAGATATGGTGAGCCAAGCAAAAGAGGCAAAAACAAACAGAAAAACGGAACTTATCATTGCAATTAAGGATAAGGTCAATCGTTTATTTCTCATGTTTTCACCTCGTTTTTTACCATTTATAATTTTTATTTAGCGCTTTATAGATTTGGCTTTTGTTTGATTTTTCTTTTTATCATTAGCCGCCTTTTTGGCTTTTTTTGCTTTCTCCTTTAGAGCGCGCTCTTTTTTAAGAAGTTTTGCATCTTCAAGAACTTTCTTTGCAGCTTTGATTTTTCTTTGCTTTGCCAATCGCTCTTCTTCTTTTTCTTTCAAGAGAGCTACTTTTTCTAAACGTTCTTGTTCCTTTTGTCTTTGTTTTTCTAGTTTTTCTAGTTCAGCACGTTTTTTAATTTCATCTTTTAGATTCCGTAGATTCAAAAATGCAATAGCTTTGTTTGTAGACAAAGCACGAAGATCATCACGTTTTATTTGCTCAACTTGCTTGTACACTTCGATAATATCTTGCTGAACTTTCACTTTTTCTTCAAGAATTTTTTTATCTTCAATTTTAAATGTAGACTTGATATAATCTTCATACACTGCATTTGAAATTTCATTCACTTGTTTAAACACAATTTCAATCGATTCGTGCACTGAAATTCCTGCTTCATCTAGTGTCTTGAATCGAGAATAATTGCTTTTTCGAATTTGATCTAAATAGTATTGACTGAGTTGATAATTTTCAAGTTGATCATATCCTGGGTCAATATATAAGTCTTGATCATTCTGCTTAGTAATTTTTGGTTTTTTAATTTTACGATACTCAAAAGGTTCGTTTTGTGTAAGCGTAAAATCATCTGTTTGACTATCTGCTACAGTGACATATAACATCATTAATGCATTTTCGATATGACTTAAGTATTCTTCATCAAAGTTTACATCACGTTCAAACACGTCAACGTCATAACCTATTCGGTCCACCTGCTCAAGAACAATCCACAACTCAAAACATCTTCTAAAGTCTTTATTCTTTAGCATAATGTTTGTTTGCATAATAGGCGGCCTTACTTCCGCGAATTCTTTCATATCCTGCATAAATTTTGACATTTTAAAATTGATGATAGATGTTCTTAATTCAGTGATTCGATTCAGTAAATCTTGATTTTTCTTATCTACTTCGTCTTCATCCATATTTTGATTGATTTTCAAAGTGATATCATAATCAATCGTCGCATTATTCCACTCAAGTTCTGACTTGACATTTAAGAAGTTAACATACTCAGTATGCATTTTCTTAACAATCAAATCATATCGTTTTTCAATAAACAAATATAAGTTATCAACAAGTGACCTTAAAAATCTATTTTCATATGTTCCGAGGTCAGAATCAGAATAACTAGTAAGAACATGAGAAGGCATAACATTGCCATCTCGATCCATGCTGCGAATTAATTGTGTATTTGATGCTAAATGTCTAATCGTATCTTTATCGACGCGTTTAGCTCTTTCGACAGGGACTACAGAGCTCGTTTTTTTTAGATTTTCACGAGGATGTCTTGTCAATTTATCAATGACGGGAACCGCTTCTTCCACAGCAGTCATCCAAGAGTCATCGAAAATTCGACGCTCACGGCGCTCTTTTTGGTATAAAGTCGTATTCCCGCTTTTTAAAATATTAATGAACATTTTGGCGAATTCATCTTGCTTATTTACACCAACAAATGTCGTATTTATTTTTTTAAAATATCGTTTGGCATCTCTATCATTCATCGAAGACGCCTCCCTACATCAATTTCTGTAAGTTTTTAACAAACTTTACAGACTCTTCAAAACCGTTTTTACCAAATATTTTTTGAATTTGACTAATCAGTTCACCAAGTTCCTCATGGAGGAATGCAAGGTTTAAACTTTCAAACTTACGTAAAATCTTGTTGGCAAATATATAATCTAGTCCATCTTCCTCTTTTCCGCCTGTTGCAACATAAACTGGAACAAATTTATGGACTTGAGACATAATACGGTTACCAAAAGCAATTTTAAAGTTTGCTTGAACATATTTATCAAGTACAGAAAACTTACTTAATAATTCTTCTGATACTGGATACTTATAAAATGCTTCATCAAATAATTCTTGTAAATAGGAATAAGACATATGAACTGGTACAGATTCAGGTGCTTGGAAAAACTCACCTTTTGCTTCAAATTCTAGAGCAATTGCACGGTCATATACTTTATCAGTAATTGTGTACGTTGAATCATCTTTATTGGCTGTACCAACAAACCAAACATTCAAAGGAACTGTCACTTTTCCGTTAATAATCTTAAGTGGATCATTCGATTTTGTATCTGGAACCAAATCAATTTTCCATTCATTTGGATCTGGCATTTCCATAATAGATAAAAATTCAGCGAAATAATACTCAATTCTAGCTAAGTTCATTTCATCGAGAAC
>JAQUZN010000223.1 GCA_028691315.1 Candidatus Izemoplasmatales bacterium
TTGGTGGCGATAAAAATGTCAAATATCTCCATTTCCCAGAAGAAAAAAATCCTTTCTTAGGTTACAGATCGCTTCGCTATTGCCTACAAGATAAAAAACTATTTATCACACAACTCCGTGCCTTACTCAGAACAACCATTTACGGAAAATTATGCATCTTATTTCCGATGATTGCGACGCTCGGAGAACTACGCCTTGCAAAAAAAATCCTTTCAGAAGTTGAATTTGATTTGGTTTCAAAAGGCGTCACAGTAAAACCATATCAAATCGGAATGATGGTTGAAATCCCTTCGGTTGCGGTTCTCGTAGATAAATTTGCCAAAGAAGTCGACTTCTTTAGCATTGGGACAAATGACTTAATTCAATATATGTTTTCCGCCGACAGAATGAATCCAAATGTTGCATATTTGTATCAACCCTATCACCCTGCACTTCACAGATTAATCAAAAATGTGATTGAGGCCGCTCATGCTGAAAAGAAATGGGTCGGTTTATGCGGAGAAATTGCAAGTGATCCATATGCCTCACTTCTATTAGTTGGACTTGGTATTGATGAGTTAAGTATGACATCTTCTTCTATTTTGGAAATAAAAAAGAATTTATCAAAATCAAATTACAATGATTTAACTATTTTAGCAAATTCAATCATTCAAGATGAAGAGACTAATAGTGGCGTTTTAGAAAAATTACAAAACTATTTTGAAACATCTATTTCTGATTCATTATAAACCGAGGTGATTTCTTATGATCTATACTTGTACATTAAATCCTGCGATTGATTACCGCTTGCTTGTAAGTAATTTTGAAGTAGGAAAACTAAACCGAAGTACCTCATCAAAATTTATGGCTGGTGGTAAAAGTATTAATGTATCGATTGTCTTAAATGAACTTAATACCAAAAATATCGCCACTGGTTTTTTAGGTGGATTTACCGGAATGTACTTAAAAAAATACTTGACTGACACATTAAAACTTGACACTAATTTTATCGAAGTATCTGGTTTTACAAGAATAAACATAAAATTATTATCAAATGATATAGAAACAGAAATCAATCAAGAAAGCCCAAATATAGAAGATAAAGATTTTCAAAAGTTAACCAATTTGATTGATCATATGGAAACTTTAGATATTTTAATCTGTGGTGGCAGTTCAGTTAAAGGCATTGATAATATCTATGAAAAAATTGCCATTCATTGTCAAAAAAAGAAAATCGAGTTTATAATCGATACTACAAAATCAGATTTAGCTCAAGTTCTTCCTTATGGCCCTTTATTAGTTAAGCCAAACATTCACGAACTTCAAGAATTTTTTGGGGTAAACATCAGAACTTTAGATGAAACAATCAAATATGGGAAAAAATTACTTGAACTAGGAGCTAAAAATGTCATTGTTTCTCTTGGAGGAAAAGGATCTATATTTGTGAATAAAGATTTAACGCTCCGTGCAAAAGCAATCGTTGGTGAAGTCAAAAACCCTGTTGGTGCTGGTGATTCAATGGTCGCAGGATTCATTAGCAGTTATACACTGGATAAAGATATTATAAAAGCATATAAACTTGCGATTGCCTGTGCATCCGCAACTGCATTTAGTCCTACAATTGGTACAAAATCAGAGATTGAACAACTTCTTCCATCAGTTGAAATCGAGAATATATAATTAGAAATGACCGGTACTTTTATTGTACCGGTCATATTTATCTCTAGTAAAAAACCAAACAAGACAAGGTTCGTTCTTTCCAACAAGGACAATTTAGTTTACGTGTTATAATATATAAGTACACAAAATGAAGGAAGTATATCATGAAAAAGAAAAGCGAGATGAAAAAAAGTGCAAAATAACCCTAAAAAGAACTTCCATTTAGTTTTTATATTTTACCTTCTCCTTTTTCTTTTTACAACCTTTGTATTATTATATGAATTCGTGATTCCACATGGTGGTTTCATTGTGGAAAATCCGGTGATTACGACTACCACCTCAAATTCAGGTGTCACGACATCAGATAATGAAACCACAACCATTACCGAAGAATTAATCTATCCAGGAACTGTCCCTTCTGTTTTAGAAGATGGAATAGTTTTAGGATCTTACTTTAGTGATTCCGTTCTAATTACAATCTATCAAATCCGTGCCACTAATTCAGATGTCTATGTTGCGGACGTCGTTGTAAAAGATGCATATACAATTTTAACCGCTTTTGCATATAATACTTTTGGTGGTACAAACATAACTCAAACAGTGTCAACAATGGCAACAGAACATAACGCCATTTTTGCGATAAATTCAGACTATGCAAGTCATTATGATTCTGGATTTGTCATCAGAAATGGTTTAATCCTTCGTTCTTCATTTAGTAACCGTGATGCCATATCATTAAATATCGATGGCAACTTATCCACATTCACAGAGACTACTACAACTACTCAAGAAGTTTTAGATAGTGGTTCTTGGCAATTATGGTCATTTGGACCAGTACTAATTAAAGATGGCGTGTCCGTTGCTAGTGTTAATGATGGTCTTGACAGAGACGCCGTAAATAACCCTAGAACCGCTTTTGGGCAGGTGGGCACCAACCATTTTATGTTTGTCTGCGTTGATGGACGCACAACCATTTCGCATGGCGCAGACATCGAAGAACTTGCGGACATTATGTCTTCCCTTGGTTGTGTCCAAGCATATAACTTTGATGGTGGTGGGTCATCCACAATGTGGTTTGATGGAACCTTAATTAATCATC
>JAQUZN010000044.1 GCA_028691315.1 Candidatus Izemoplasmatales bacterium
CTCGGGTTGTATTAATTTGGCTAGCATTACTGTGGATAAGGATAATCAATATTATCTATCCGAAAATAGCGTAATGTTTGACAAACAAAAAACAATCCTTATTGCTTATCCAGCTAAAAAAAGTGATGCAAGTTATCAGGTTCCATCCACTGTGACAAGTATTTTAGCCTCTGCATTTTATGCCTGTGAAAATTTAGTAAACATTTCAATTCCTACAGGCGTGACTAGCATCGGTTCCTTGGCGTTTTATGGATGTAGTAGTTTAGAGAGTATCGTGATTCCAAATGGTGTAACTACCATAAGTGCAAATACATTTTATGGATGCGGTAGTTTAGAAAGTATGACATTACCATTTGTAGGCGAAAGTAGAACAGCCACTAGTGGCAGTGGACTTTTTGGATTCATTTTTGGAACGACAAATTATGTAGGTTCTGTTGAAACAAATCAATATTTCTCGGCTACGCAAAGTACCGCTTATTATATTCCAAGTTCATTACGCACGGTGATTATTACAGATACAAGGAATCTTCAATATGGTGCTTTTTATGATTGTGCTAATTTAGAAAATATTGTGATTCCGAATGGTGTTACTAGCATAAGTTCGAACACATTCCACGGTTGTGGTAGCTTAAAGAGTATCTCGTTACCATTTGTTGGAGGAAGCAGAACAATTACTAGCGGCAACGCTATGCTAGGCTACATTTTTGGAACAACAACTTATGAAGGTAGTACAGCGACAAATCAATATTATACACCAACTTTATTCACAACATATTATATTCCAACAACACTTAGCACAGTTATAATAACAGGTGCATCAATGATTCAATCTGGAGCTTTCTCTGGTGTTAGCAGTTTAACAAGTATTTCAGTGCCATTTATCGGTGCAAGTAGGACTGCCACAGGCAATACTGCTTTACTGGGCTACATTTTTGGAACGATAAACTATACTGGTAGTACCCCCACAACTCAATATTACTCAAGTACTCAATTTACTACTTATTATATTCCAACGAATCTTGCATCTGTTGTTATCTCAGATCCAACAACAATTCCATACGGTGCATTCTATAATTGTAGTAGTTTATTGAGCATTTCTATTTCGTCTAGTGCAGAAAGTATTAGTGAAAATGCATTTTACAATTGTTTTAATTTAGATAATATTTCATTACCATTTATCGGTGCTAGTAGAACTGCGACTGAAGGAAGCGCTCTTTTTGGGTACATTTTTGGAACAACATATTACTTAGGAAGTACCGCAACAACACAATATTTTAATTCTCATTCGAGCATTACATATTTTATTCCTACGTTATTACGTACAGTCGTAATTACAGATGGATCTGAAATTCCATTTGGTGCATTTTATAATTGTAGTGGAGTCACTAGTATTACTCTTCCTAGTAGTGTTACTAAAATTGGTGACTCGGCATTCTCTGATTGTAGTGGAATTACAAGTATTACACTCCCTACAGGCTTAACTAGTCTTGGATCATCTGCATTCTTTGGATGTAGTGGTTTAAGTAGAGTCTTTATTCCACAAAGTGTCACAACCATTGGAGATAATGCATTTAATGGATGTATAAATATCACGATATATGTAAAAGTAAATAGCAAGCCTATTGGCTGGAGCATTGATTGGAATAGCACCAACAGACCAGTTGTATGGGGTGCACAAGCATAGAATAATAGAGTTTAATTTATTAAAGAGTTGTGTAGGTGATTTCCTTTTGGAAGAAAAATCAATGTATTTACCTGTAAAAGAATTGCTCGAAAAAAATGGATTTACAGTAAAAGGCGAAGTTGCAGAGATTGATATATTTGCGATGAAATTGGAATTTTCAGTTGCAGTAGAATTAAAAACAAAAATTTCTTTAAAACTTCTTTATCAAGCGGTTGAAAGACAAAAGATTGCTGATTCAGTATATGTAGCGATTCCTGCAGATGCGAAAAAAAGTCATCTTGATTCATATCGCCACTTCATTCATCTTTTAAGACGATTAGAAATCGGTTTAATCATTGTGAATAATGGAAAAGCTTATATTGAGCTCGATTCAATTCCATTTGATCGAAATAAAAGTGTTTCAAGAAATCAAAAGAAAAAAAATATAATTGTTTCCGAATTTACAAACAGAACTAACTCTCTTAATATTGGTGGTTCTAAAGGAAAGAAAGTAACATATTACCGCGAATTGTCTTTACGTATTGGATCGTTTTTAAAAGAAGGATTTAATTCGTCTCCAAAGCAGATTAAAGCTGCAACCGGGATTGAGAACACATCTTCCATTCTTCAAAAAAACTATTATGGTTGGTTTATAAGGCTTTCTAGAGGCTGCTACGGATTATCGCCAATTGGAAAAAGAGAAGTACAAGAATATCTTTTAAAAGGGGTATTGGATAAAAATTAATTAATTTTAACTTTTAAAAAAATGCAAAACCAATTTGGTTTTGCATTTTTAGTCTTTATTTTTGTGAAAGTCCTTGAAGAGTTTCGGTAATTTTGTTGTATCCATCCATAACATCGGTAATTCCAAGGACACTAGCTTCAATAGGACATCTTCCAGTTCTATTGCGATTGACAATAAATTCTACAACTTCGTCATAATAAACTTTCATTTTATAGTGTTTGGCAAGTTCTAATGCGTCTTTACTGATAATAGGAGTTACAATTTCAATAGCGTTTATCATTTTTGCAAGCAAGACTGCACCTCTACCCATAATTTTATCGACAACAATTAGCGGGATTTGTGAAATTCCATTTAATCTATAATAATCAAGTAATGGCTTTACGCCAGATTCAGAAGATGAAAACTCAACTTTTTCATTCTTTATAATAACACATGTATGGTTTTCTAAAAGCGTTAGGTATTTATGCATACTCTGGGAACTCCTTTTTCAATAAGATGGCTGTGGACGGAATAATAACGATTTGAAGGATGATTCCCGGTACACCAACCACAAACATATAAACCGATCCGAATAAAGGCGGGAATGTCACTCCAAAAAGATGTATCATCATTTGGATAACAAGTATGGCAGTACCCATGCCTAATATTTTTGCAATTCCATAGGAGACAAAAACATTTAGATGCTTTTTATGAAATAAGAACCCGGATACGAGTGCATATACACTTAATTCAAATACCATATAGGAAGCAATTAATATCGAAGGCATTCCTAGCATTACCCCAACTAAAACAGAGGATATTGCAATAATGAGGCCACTTACTGGCCCTAGTAGCATCGCCCCAATAAATACAGGTAAATGCATCGGAAGTAATATGGTTCCTAAAGTGCTTCCTCCAAACAAATGAAGTGTTTGTGGTAAAACCACTCCGATTCCTATAAACAGTCCAGTCAATATCATTTTCTTTGTTTTCAAAGCGAAATCCTCCATCAAAAAGTACTCATGGCATACTATATATTAAATGTACCAAAAAATCAACTATACTGGCTTGCCTAATGAGTTAAGTATCTTGGTTTATGTTGACTTATTGACATATGCATAGTATAATTTATGTTGAAAAAAATTCATATTTTTTAGGGAAGCTATTTATTTTTAAACTTCTATATTTCATGCTAAATTGCTATTTCTTGCGCAGAAAAGGTTATATATATAATTTTTTCTATTTGCAATGATGTTGCGTTTGTAACATAAAAAAGAGTACCGCACGCATCAGTGCGTTTTCTTTTTTCTATGAGGAGATGTTACTCTGAAACCAGAACAAGAAAAAAAGACAAAAATGATTTTATTTGATAATCCCATTTGGAAAGGGATTGTCATTTTAAGTTTTCCAGTATTTTTAGTAAACATTTTAAAAACATTACATGATGTTGTGGACGGTATTTTTCTTGGAACTGTTCCAGATGTAGATGGCGTTTCTATTTCGACATCGATGCAAAGTGCTATTGGTCTAACATGGCCGGTATACTTTATTTTTATATCATTTGGAATGGGACTCAGTATTGCTGGCAATGCCTTGATTGGTCAATATATTGGTAAAAACGATATGTCGAGCGCAAAAAGATATTCCTCTACACTACTCATTTTAACTTTTTGTATTGGATTATTATTTACATTGATTGTATTTCTCTTCACTCCAGAAATTTTGAAGTTAATGGGTGCTAAAAATTTAGAACTTGGATATGCAATAACATATTTAAGAATACGTAGTTTTGAACTTCCATTCCTATTTTTATCATTTGGATTTCAAGCTGTAAGACAATCTACCGGCGATACAATTACACCTGTGGTGATTAGTGCTATCAGTATTGTGTCAAATATCATTTTGACTGCGGTGTTTGTTCTTGTCCTTCATTTGGGAATTGCCGGAGCGGCATACGCTACTTTAATTGCCAACATTATTATGTTGCCATTTATTGTTTTGTATTTATCAAAACCAAGAACTGGAATTCATGTCCACTTTGATAAAACTTCTTTTGACTTAACTGTAATCAAAGATATTTTAAGAATTGCTTTGCCGGCATCTGTAGGACAAGCGATTCAGGCAGTTGGATTCGTTATTTTAAATGCAAGCGTGTATTCTTTTGGAGAAGATGTTTCTGCAGCGTTTTATATTGGAAATAGGATTAACTCTTTAGTTATGTTCCCGATACTTTCTGTAAGTGCGATTGTAGCTATATATGTTGCACAAAATATTGGAAACGGAAACATTGAAAGAGCAAAAAAAACATTCCGAGTTGGAATGAGGATGGCTGTTATTTTAATGACAGTTGGAGCGGCGCTGATTATTCCGTTTCGTTTTGTCTTAGTTAGCTTGTTTAATCATGATCCTGCGACGCTTTCTTATGCGGCTGATTACACATTATTTTTGCACATTGGGTTGCCATTTATGGCGGTTTTCCAAACTTATCTGTCGACTTTTCAAGGTAGTGGAGATACAAAATATACGCTTATCATGGCAGTTACCAGATTATGGTTTATTCGGATTCCTTTAGTCTTTTTATCAATGCGATTTACAAACTTAGGACCTGCAGGAATATGGTACTCAATTCTTATAAGTAATTTCATTATGATTTTTGTTGGGGCTTATCTATACTCAAAAATAAAATTTCTTCCAAAAATTCGCGAAAATAACTTCAAAAGTAAACATGATTTGGTATAATGGTTATAGAAGGTGATAATTTGTTCCCAATTGTCTTTCCAGATTATCAAAATTCCATATTAAATGTAACATCATCCATTTTAAAATACTACGGTGTTTCCACTCATATTTCTTCCAATCAGTTATTGGATAAGGAATTACAGAAGAAGTATCGAAATGTAGTTTATATCTTAGTGGATGCTTTAGGTGTCGAAACTTTACGGAGACATGAGCCAGTTTCGAAATCGTTAAACAAAGATTTTAAACAAACAATTACTTCAGTTTTCCCATCAACAACAGTTGCGGCGACAACTGCTGTTTTAACTGGACTTCCACCGATTACAACTGGTTGGTTGGGATGGTGTCAGTATGTTAAAGAAGTTGATAAGAGTGTTATCTTTTTTAAGAATCAAGATTATTATAACGATTCAACAGTATTTAATCAAAACATGTCGAATCTTGTAGCCCCAGTAAAAAAGATTTATGATTTAATCGAAGATGTTAATGATAATGTAAAAACTGTCGAAATTTTCCCGGCATTTAGTCAATCTGAGCATAACACTTTTATGAAGCAATGTCATACCATTGTTTCTACATGCAAGGAAAAAGGAAAACATTTCATTTATACTTATTGGGATCAATTAGATTTTATTATGCATGAAACCGGTCCTGGTTCGATTGAAGCTAATAAAATGTTAGAATCAATTGATAAAGGTTATCATTATCTCACGGAGTCTATTGAAGATGATACGATTATTATTTTAATCGCTGATCATGGTCAAGTTGAAGTCTGTCCAATAGAGTTAAGAAAATATCCTAAATTGTGGGATACATTTATCCATGAACCTTCGATTGAATCTAGAGCTACAGCATTTTTCATTAAACCAGATCGAAAAGCGGAGTTCGAAGAAAAGTTTAATCACTATTTTAGAGAATATTATATGCTTCTAACAAAAGAAGAAGTATTAAAAATGGATTTGTTCGGTTATGGAAAAAAACATCCTCGAATTGATGAATTTTTAGGTGATTATCTCGCAATTGCCATTGGTCATTTCTATTTTAGGTTGTCTACTGATAAACTTATCATGAGAGGGCAGCACGCTGGTCTCTTAAAGGAAGAGATGCAAGTTCCTCTCATCATCCATACAAAAAAATAAAAAGCCATTTAAATGGCTTTTTTCTTTAGTCTGAGAGCGCGTGAACAATTAACTCTCCAGTTGAAATGTTTGTCGCAAGTGGGATTTTGTATACATCACTTAATCTTAATAGAGCGGATACGTCAGGTTCATGAGGTTGAGCTGTTAATGGATCACGGAAGAAGAATATAAGATCAATTTCTCCGTTTGCAATTCTAGCACCAATTTCTTGGTCTCCACCTAGCGGACCACTTCTAAAGCAATGAATATTTAATCCTGTAGCTTCAATTATTCTGTGACCGGTTGTGCCTGTCGCAAATAATTCGTGTCTTTTTAATACATCTCTGTATTTTACCGCAAATTGAAGCATTTCAGCTTTCATCTTATCGTGGGCAATTAATGCAATCCTCATAGAAACAACTCCTTAGTAAATTAAGCTAAATATATTATATCATGATTTTGAAATTGAGAAAATAACATTTTCTAAAAACAAAAAATTTAAGGCTTGCATTTTAAAAATTGATTTGATATAATGTAATAGCCGATTAATTAGGCATTTATGGAGGGGTAGCGAAGAGGCTAAACGCGGCAGACTGTAAATCTGCTCCCTTTGGGTTCGGCGGTTCGAAACCGTCCCCCTCCACCACTTTTTTACTGATAATCAACTGAATGATTGTTTATAAAATTTATTGAGTTTTATTTGAAATATAATCTACACCTGTACCGTTGTAAAAATATCTAAAAAGTTGGAATAAAATCCAATTTTTTTTATATCAAATTGTTTTTTACAATTTGATTATTTTTTAAAATACTCCTTCCTTTTGTGAGTCGCCGTTTAGATTGCTTTTTTAATGGTTTTGGAATATACTTTAATTGAGGTGATTTACCATGGGCGACTTGTTTAAAACTGACATTAACAATCTTTTTGCGATGAGTATCAAAAATATGGAAAAAGCAGTCATTGGTTCTAATCTAGCGGATTTATTAGAGTCAAAATACAGTGAAATATTATTTCAAAAATACAAGCTTCCGCATCTAAATCAAGTGGTAGTTTTAGAAGATTTAAAACCAGAGTTTACTCAAAAAAAATCATATTTTAATACGAACAACGAGTCCTTTAATTACGTGTGGACTATTTCTTATCCACAAGTAGCATTTTTGGAATATCGTCCTCGTAATTTTATCTATGCATATGGTAGTGTTGATATCAAGCCTGTTTCCAATGCAATTCGAATTTTCTTTTCAAAAGACTTAAGCATCATCACTCCGCCATCGCCTATGGAATTAAAAAAAATGGCAAGTGAAAAATTGAAATTAGATATTACTTTCTTAAATGACACAATTTTACTTATTAATAACGATTTTGACAGCCATAACAAGAGTTTGAAAGAGAAACTTGAAAATACGGTTTTATCTAGAATTGAGTATTTAAAGAATTTTACGAATTATAAATACTAATATTAAGTATTTGATATGTAAAAGAGGAAGTGGATTGCAATCCATTTCCTCTTATTTTTATTTAAAAATCATTTATTGCTTCATTCATCCATATACTCCTGTCATAGAGGAAGTCATACAACAGTTTTAGTTGCGCTTCATATGTTTTAGCGTTATATACTTCAGGAGAGGTATACCAATCATAATTTATACCAATAATATTCCATTTTTGAAAATTTAAGTATCTTGATTTCGTGATAGAGTCTGCAGCTGGATAGACGCTTTGAATTAAGTCTTGAACTTGATTGTCATATATTTCATTCCAGCGATCTTTTAAATGCTCTCTAAAAGTTGGATACTGCATCAAGTAGTAATACCATGGATTTTTATCTGAACGTGAAGTATACCATCCTTCAGGGCCTCTTAAATCATCTTGAAGATGACCAGGATTTGTAGTGGATAAATCGAAGTCCCAAACGGGTCCCATCTTTAATTTTCCACCTTTGTCTTTGACTATGTATACACTTGAGTATCCAGAATCAACGTTCTTAAATAACTCTTCAACAATGAACCAGTCAATAAAAGATTCTTCGTCAATCAAGTTTGAGTAATCGCCTTGGTTCATTAAGGTGTTCATGCATAACGCTATATAACTTTCGATATAGTAGAATTGGTCACTTGTATAATATTCAGAATCGGTTTTTGGTGATTTAATGCTATAGGGTATTCCATAAACATTAAACCAATCGATTCCTTCAACCCCTTCAGGGTATTCCCATAGACGTTTATCAAATTCTATCAAATATCCTGTATCTGTATTTGTCGATTTCTCTTCCACATCGACGCGATCATTAGATACTTCAATTTGATCTGATAAAGTGTAATTTCCCATATATTGATTATTATAGTAGACGTCCACAAATGCTGCACTCGGAGAAAAATCCATATCTAGCGCGCTTGCAAAATTATAAGCAAGATAGTCTCGAATTAAAGTTTGATCGGCGTAGTTTGCCAATAAGACCCAATCATTTTCGCTATAATCAAATACGAGAGATGTTTTTTCTGGAAACTTAATCCGAAAAGATTGTTTAGGCATGAAAAAAGTAGAATTTCCTCTTCCTCTTATTTGAATAGCTTGATTACTCATTAAAGTTGTGGGATTTAGATCATCATCATATACTACCATTGAGAAAGTAGCGTTGATATATGTTTCTTTGGATGTGACCCATTGATTGTTTTGTCCAGTAATGTACATAACAGGGATTTGAGGTAGTTGATTTAATCCCTTCATTGTAACTGGGAAAGTATATTCCATTGTTTTTGAGTCTAGAGAAACTCTAGCTGTAATGTGAAATTCCTTTGGTTGAACTGGAAATGAGAAGATAAAACGGTTATTAAAAATTCTTGATGTGTCAGTAGAGTAAGAAACTTTTACCCCTTCAAGATCAATTACTGGTAAAGTAAAATCACTGTCAATAACATTTGGAATACCTTCGTCAATCATCGCTTTAATTTCTATGAATGACTGATCAGTCAAATATTGATTGTATAACTCTGCATCTCGGATCATGTAAAATGTATAGTCTTTTGAAACTGAGATGTCTTCGTAAAAAATAGTAACTTTAAGTGTATACAAAATATCTTGGGCTGACTTGATATATGTTATTGTTTGACTATCTAACAAAGCATCGTCAATTGAGTAACTAACAGAGAGTTCTAAATTATGAAGAGGTGGCAATAAATAGTCATTCAAAATTGCAGAAGGAATGACTTCATCTACATAGGTAAATTCCTCTTCGATAACTTGATATCTGGAATCGTTTGAAGTTGTTGGGGTCGTTGTATTGGTTGTGACAAAACTACAGCCAAATAGAAAGAAAAATATTAATCCGCCAAGCAATAGTATTCTAAGTTTGTTCATAAGACACCTCATAACTAAATATGTACTAATATAATAACACAAAAAAAGGTGTATGGAAACGGTTATATCTACTAGAAAAGAAAAAAAGCTGATAAATATATCAGCTAAAATAATAATACTACATTGGGTTGATATAGTTTTAAGGTCTCCGCAAACTCGGCAATTTGTTTTTCGGAATACGGAGGAACATTGATTTGTTCTTGATCACATTCCAAATAATTAATTGGGACTTTGTATGGATTTAAAACGTATTTAGGGACAACTGGAAGTTCTTCAGACATTTGGATCAAATCTGGAAGACTTAGTTGTGGAATAACTGTTGTTCTTACTTCAAATAATTGATGATTCGTGATTAAAATATTTATGGTTTCTTGAACTTTTTGAAACGATGAATCTCCACGTGCAATGGCATAATATTTACTAGATGGAGCTTTGTAATCAATGGCGTAATAATCAACTGCGTTGGATTCGATACATTTTAAGATTACTTCTGGATTCGATCCATTAGAATCAAGTTTTGTAAAATATCCCATTGATTTAAGTTTAATAAAATAAGGAATCAAGTCAGAGTGAAGTGTTGGTTCGCCACCTGTAATGACAACTCCATCAATCAACCCTTGACGTTTTAGCAAAAATTCTTCAATTTCGGTCATATCCAATATTTCATCAATATCTTCAATAAGACGGCGATTGTGACAGAAGAAACAGTTAAAATTGCATCCAGGTGTGAATAAGACAGTTGCAATTTTTCCTGGGTAGTCAATTAAAGAAGTTTTCACGATTCCCGCGAAAATCATGCTTTAATTTCTCCTTGGGATTTTTGATTTTCTTTTATAACATATTTTACTCGGTCTTTATACTCTGCTTTCTTGCCTTTGTTAAAGTTTTGAACTGGTCTTAAATATCCAACGACTCTAGTATAAACTTCGGCTGATTTTCCACAGGTAGGACAAGTAAAGTGTTCGCCAGAAATATAACCATGTTCATTACAAATTGAAAAAGTAGGAGTTAAGGAAATATAAGGTAATTTATATTTTTCAAACACTTTACGAATTAAAGCTTTTGTAGTTTGAATATCTTTAATTCTTTCTCCTAGATATAAATGAAGAACCGTACCACCCGTATATAAAGACTGAAGTTCATCTTGAAGATCTAATGTTTCAAAAATGTCATCGGTAAAACCAACAGGAAGTTGACTTGAGTTTGTATAGTAAGGGATGTCAGTTCCAGCAGTGATAATATCTGGGAATCGTTCTTTATCATGTTTTGCAAGACGATAAGCAGTACCTTCTGCAGGTGTTGCCTCAAGGTTATAGTAATTTCCAGTTTCTTCTTGAATATCTTTAATGACATCACGCATATAATTTAGAGTTTTTGACGCAAAGTCTTGACCAAACTTTGTCGTGAGATCTTGATCGATTCCAAATAAGTTTTGGATTGCTTCATTCATTCCAATTAATCCAATGGTATTGAAATGATTGAACCAAAATGAACCGCTTTTTAACTTAACATCTCGCAAATAATGTGCACTATATGGGTACAATCCTTTTTGAGTTTGTTCTTCAATAATTTTTCGTTTTATCTCCAAACTTTTTTTAGCAATATTGATTGTTTCCCAAAGTCGAGTGAAAAATTCAGATTCAGAGTGAGACAAGTAAGCTAGGCGTGGTAGATTTACAGTGACGACACCAATGGAGCCTGTTAGTGGATTTGATCCGAATAATCCTCCTCCACGTTTTCGAAGTTCGGAAGTATCAAGTCTTAAACGGCAGCACATTGATAATGCATCTTCAGGAGAAAGATCGGAATTGATATAGTTTGAAAAATAAGGAATGCCATATTTTGCGGTAATTTCCATATATTTTTCGACAACTGGGCTGTCCCAAGCAAAAGTTTTAGTGACGTTGATTGTAGGAATTGGAAAAGTAAAGACTCTACCTTTCGCATCGCCTTCCATCATTACATCACAAAAAGCCATATTTATCATATCCATCTCTTTTTGGAAGTCACCATACGTTTCTGTCATTAATTTTCCAGCAATAATGACGTTTTGATCTCTTAAAGTAGAAGGAGCTTGAATGTCGAAGGTTAAATTAGAAAATGGACATTGAAAACCAACTCTTGTTGGCACATTTAAATTGAAGATAAATTCTTGAAGTGCTTGCTTAACTTGTTTGTAATCTAGATTATCATAATGAACAAAAGGAGCTAGATAAGTATCAAATGAAGACCAAGCTTGGGCCCCAGCAGTTTCACCTTGAGTAGTGAAAGTAGAGTTGACAATTTGACCAAGAATGCTTCTAAAATGTTTCGCGGGTTTTGATTCGACTTTATTAGCTACTCCTCCAAAACCATCAGTGATGATTTGTCGTAAATCCCATCCTGCACAATAAGGCCCAAAGAATCCCAAATCATGAATATGAATGTCACCTTGCATATGTGCGTTGCGGATGTTTTCTGGATAAACTTCATGGAGCCAATAATTTTTAGTGAATTGTTCTCTTACATAGTTGTTTAAACCATTAATTGATTTTTGAGTATTGGCATTTTCGTTAATTTGCCAGTCGTTATCATTTAAGTACTCTGTAAACATATCAATAGTTGCGCCTATTAAAGCGTTTGCTTCTCTAGAAGCTCTTCTTTTCTCGCGATATAGGATAAACGCTTTGGCTGTTTTAGCATGTCCGTTTTCAATCAGTACTTTTTCAACGATATCTTGGATGCCTTCAACGTCAGCAATTCCATTCGGATAGGTGAGTTCAGCAATTTTTATTACTTCAGCAGTAAGCTCTTCAGATTTGGCAAAATCAGAGCCACCGACGGAACTGGCTGACTTAAATATGGCTAGGACAATTTTTTCTTTTCGAAATGGAG
>JAQUZN010000045.1 GCA_028691315.1 Candidatus Izemoplasmatales bacterium
TGACCACTTATAAATCGCTAAAACTGTGATATAATAGATATGTAAGATTGTTTGTGGAGGATTGTATGAAATCAATTCGAGAACTGTATAAAATCGGGTATGGACCATCTAGTTCTCATACCATGGGTCCCCAGAAAGCATGTTCTTTGTTTAAAGAATCACATCCTGACGCAACCCATTTTAAAGTCATCCTATACGGTTCATTAGCATTGACTGGAAAAGGACATTTAACTGATCAAATTATCAAAAAAACATTAGAAAACGTTGAAGTAATTTTTGACTATACTTTTCCGTTTGATCATCCGAACACCTTAGAAATATATGGATTTTCCAGTGATGAAAAATCCTATTTTTGGAGAGTTTATAGTATTGGTGGCGGGTCCATTTCAATTGAAGGTGTTGAGCAAGAAGATGAAATTGAAATATATCCTCATCAAACATTTGATGAAATAAAAAACTACTGTCTTTCAGAAAACATTAGACTTTTCGAGTATGTAGAACGTTATGAAGGAAAAGATATTTGGAATTTTCTTAGCATAGTATACAACACGATGAATGAAGCAATTGATCGAGGTTTGTCAAGCGAAGGGGTTCTTCCAGGAGAACTAAGAGTTAAACGGAAAGCAAAGCAGTTATTAACTAAAGTTTTTGAAAATGAACCATCAGAAATAACGGAAAGCAGACTTGTTAGTGCTTATGCTTATGCAGTCAGTGAAGAAAATGCAAGTGGTGAAATTGTTGTGACTGCGCCTACTTGCGGAGCGAGTGGAGTTGTGCCCGCGGTCCTTCGTTATATGAAAGAAAAACATCATTTCAAAAAAGATACTTGCTTGAAAGCGTTAGCTACTGCGGGTCTTATTGGAAACATTATTAAACATAATGCATCAATTAGTGGCGCCATTGCTGGGTGTCAAGCTGAAATTGGTAGTGCTTGCGCCATGGGAGCCGCTCTTCATGCGGAGCTATTTAAATTATCTCTAAATCAAATTGAGTATGCCGCTGAAATATCTTTAGAACATCATTTAGGACTGACATGTGATCCCGTTTTAGGCTATGTCCAAATTCCTTGTATTGAGAGAAACGCGGTTGCAGCTCTTCGTTCAATAGATGCTTGTGGATTAAGTTATTTTTTATCAGAATCACGTAAGATTTCTTTAGATATGGTAATTGAAACAATGTATCAAACAGGAAAAGATATCCACACGAAATACCGCGAAACTGGAATCGGTGGATTGGCGCAATTATATACCAAAATCAAAGGTTAGGAAGGAATATTTAATGGAAGAATTTATCCCCACAACAATTGTAGAAGCCATTGATTTTACTCATGATGCGCTAGGAGTATGCAAACTAGAAGACGGATACACTGTTTTTGTAGAAGATATGTTAAAAGGTGAAAAGGCTGAAATCTTAGTTACGGAAAGAAAGAAAAACTATGGATTTGGTAAAGTTATTGAAAGAATTGAAAGAAGCCCATACCGGGTTGCACCAAAATGCAAGCATTTTTATGAATGCGGTGGTTGCTCTTTAATGCATATGGATTACGATTTACAAGTGAATTTTAAAAAATATCGTCTAGAAGCACAATTAAGAAGATTAGCAACTGATGATTTTGTTTTGCGAGACACCATTGCAATGATGAATCCTTATTATTATCGTAATAAAGTTGAAATTAAATTTTCTCAAGGTGAAAAAGGAATCGAAGCTGGATTCTTTCAAGCAAAATCACACCGTTTGGTAAATATTGAAGAATGTTATATCATGCCTAAAAAGACATTTGAAACATTGACTTTAATTAAAAACATCTGTAATGAATTAAAAATCCGTGCATATGATGAATTATCAAAAACTGGGTTGTTAAAATCTGCAGTGATTCGCGAATCATTTTCCAAAAAAGAAATCGTGATTTTACTACAAACATCTAATAATGAGTTTACTTCTCAAGAAGAATTTATCGCAAAACTGCTAAAGAAAATCCCCGAAATAAAAGGAATTGGAAGAAGTGTCGCCATTGATGAATCAATGTTATCACTTGATAATATTGAACTTATTTATGGAAGAAATTTTTTAAATGATGTCGTTAATGGTATTTCTTACGAAATTGGATTCCGTTCATTCTTTCAAACGAATACTTTACAAACAGAAAAGCTTTATAACAAGGCCTTAGAATATGCCGGCTTAACTGGAAAAGACAAAGTTATTGATGCATATTGTGGTATTGGTTCGATTGGACTTGGCGCTGCCAAAGATTCATATAAAGTATATGGAATTGAAGTAGTGAAACAAGCAATTTTAGATGCACGTAAAAACGCTGAAAAAAATGACATTCAAAATGCATTTTTTGAAGTTGGAACAGCAGAAACCGTTATTAAAAAATGGAAAAAATATAATTTCGATGTAATTTTTATTGATCCTCCAAGAAAAGGGTGTGCTAAAGAGTTCATCGATGCTGTCATTGGAATGAAAATCCCCAAAATTGTCTATGTGTCTTGTGATCCAGCAACACTTGCAAGAGATATTACGATTTTTAAAGCGGGAGGATACATTTTAAAAGAAGTTACTCCAGTTGATATGTTTCCACAAACAACACATGTAGAGTCAGTATCATTACTTCAATTAAAGAAGTAATTTAACTGTAACTAAATATAAATAAGTCACTATTTGTTAGAAATAAGAGTTAGTGACTTTTTTTAATATAGACGCCTCACAAAAGGCATCTATTTAAATCCACCTGCTATGCGGGTGAGATCAAAAAAAGCGGAAGCGGTAAGAAAAAATGAATCCTCCTTTGGTATAATGGTAATTGCCCATTGCCTTACACAAAGAGGAGGATTCATCAAGTGTCAACGAAGAACGATGACATAAGTAGTTTATCACATACGAAATGATCATATTGTGTTCACACCAAAGTATCGCCAGAAGGCGATATTTGGAACGCTAAGAACGGATATTGGGAAATACATAAGACGCCTTTGTGAATACAAAGGGGTCGAGATTATTGAAGCACATGCGATGATTGATCACATTCACATGCTCGTCAAAATACCACCGAAGCTGAGTGTATCATCATTCATGGGATATTTGAAGGGGAAGACAAGTCTGATCATTTTCGACGAGCATGCGAATCTAAAATACAATTATGGAAGTCGGCACTTCGCCTCAGTTGGCTACTATGTTTCGACCGTAGGTCTAAACAAAAAAGTTATCGAAAACTACATCAAGAATCAAGAACTAGAAGATCAACTACAAGACAAAAGAAGTCTAAAAGAATATAAAGACCCGTTTACGGGTAAGTAAGGGTGACAAAGGCAATTCCTCGAAGTAAAAAGCCCTCAAATGAGGGCAGCCAGTGACATGCCTTGTAGGCATACATGAAAAACCGCGCCTTGAAGACGCGGTTTTTTATTTGCATATTATGCACATTTTTGATTATGGAAACAATTGATTAATAGATAAAGCATAAAAGTGATAAAAAAATACTGGTATTAGTAAATCTTTACATTATCTTAATACAAAACGTGAAAATACCTACACTTAATTAACACAGGAAAATATATACTGATTTTGAAGTTTCAAAAGGAGGATTTAAAATGGAAGAAATATTTGGAATGAATGTTCGTTTATCGTTGAACGATACACATGGATTTGTTACATTAACCGGGAAAGTTATAAAAATTTCTGAACATTTTTTATTACTTGACACTACACTTGGACCAATATATGTTTCATTTAATGCGATTAAAACAATGCAAGTTGTGGGTGAGAGCGATGAAGAAAGATAAGTCACTTATAATTGGATCTGGACGTCTTGGCTCTGGAATAGCTGGAAAATTGTCTGATATGGGATATAATGTTTTGATTGTTGATAAAGACAATTCTTCATTTCGAAAACTGACCGATAATTTTAGTGGGTATGACGTTGTAGGTGATGCTACTGATTTGTCAATTCTAGAATCTGAAGCATTGATTAAAGAGGTAAATGAGGTTATTATCACAACAGACAGCGATAATGTTAATCTTTTTATAGCTCATGTATGTTTTTATATTTATGATATTCCCCATATTTATGTTCGGTTTTCTGATACTGATAAAGGAAAATTGATTGAAAATACAACCATTCAAGGAATATATCCTTTCACATTATCAATAACAGATTTTCTTGAAAAAAGAGATGAGAGTGCAAAATTATGAAAATAGTAGTTGCGAATGGAACACATGAAGCAGATTTTATTATTAAAAAATTTAAGGCAGAACATCAGCAATTAACCGTAATCAACTCAAGCAAGGAGTTTGGTGAATACATAAGCAACTCAAATCATATTCCTGTTTTGTTTGGAGATCCGACTAAAGAATATACGTTAGATGATGCGAATATTCGAGATGCGGATGTATTGATTGCGCTTTCAGAAAACGATATAGACAATTATGTTACATGCATTACTGCAAAAAAACTCTTCGGAGTGAAACGTGTTGTTTGCGTAGTAAGAAACCCAAAAAGAGTAGATTTATTCAAAATTTTAGGAATAGACAGTGTAATTTCTTCAACTTATTTACTAGGCGAAAGTATAAAGAGTGAATCTATTCTTGAAAGTTTTATCAGAACATTATCAATTGAGAATGATAAGGTAGTTATTACTGAAATTCAAGTAGAAAGTGATTTTGCCCTTGCGTCACAACAAGTAAGAGAAATTCACTTTCCTGCAAATATAAATATTAGTTGCATATTTAGAGACCCTGATGTAATAATTGCAAAAGGGGATACTACAATTCAACCAGGAGATAAATTATTAGTTATATCAACCCCAAATGAACAAAAAAGTATTTTGGATTTTATTCAATTAAAGGCAAAAAAAAATGAAGAATAAATTAGTATCTGGGTATCCACTTATTCTTGGGTACTTGGGTTTGTTTTTGATGATGATTGGCATCATAGTTCTACTTCCTTTAATTGTAATATTTTTTTATCACATTGAAATTACAGAAGCAAAATACTTTATTTTACCTGGTGTGTTTTCAATTATCATTGGTTCTCTACTTTATTTGTTTATTAGAGGAAAAGAAAGGGACCGACTAGATCGACATCAAGATGCAATTCTTATCTTATGGATTTGGGTTAGTGCAATCTTTGTATCATCATTTCCTTTTATTTTGACAGGAGATTATAATTTTACTCAGGCGATATTCGAGTCTACCAGTGGATTTTCTACAACCGGATTGACAGTAGTTGACGTTACACAAACAACTCATATTTTTCTAATGTTTCGAAGCATTATGCAATTTTTTGGAGGTGTTGGATTAGTTTTGGTACTTACTTCTGCAATTTCGGATCGATATGGAATGCGTCTCTATAATACCGAAGGTCATACAGATAAACTTTTACCAAATTTGTTGAAATCTGCACGTTTGATATTATCACTATACATTATCTATATTCTGGTTGGTACAATATTTTATATAGTATTTGGAATGCCTGTTTTTGATGCCTTTAATCATGCAATTGCTAGTGTGTCCACTGGCGGGTTCTCGACAGTTTCATCGAGTATTGGCTATTATCATAGCATTCCAATTGAAATTGTTACAATTGTGTTGATGCTTCTTGGAAGCACGAATATAATCATCCATATATTCCTGCTGAAAGGAAAATTCAAATCTGCTTTAAAACATATTGAGCTAAAATTGCTATTCGTTTTATCGGTCATTTTTATTCCTTTCATGGTGGTATCTATAGTAACTTCTACTCAAGATAGTTTAGGCAACAGCATAAGAATTGGTATTTTTCAATTTGTTACTGCATTGACCACCACGGGATTTCAAACTGTTGATAGTTTTCAATCTTTACCAAATTTTTTTAATTTTAGTGTTATAATATTGATGATTATTGGTGGTGGGATTGGATCTACTGCTGGAGGAATAAAACAATATCGAATTGCGATTGCGATAAAACATCTTTCCTGGAATTTTCGAGATCGGATATCCCACAAAAAAACAATACACACTGATTTTGTTAATCGATTTGGGAAAAATACTGTAATTTCTGATCAGGATGTTAACAACAACTATGCTCACATTATGATGTATTTATCCGTTCTCGTTATCGGAACATTGATATTTACAGCTTACGGAAATTCTCTCAGAGATTCTCTATTTGAATTTTCATCTGCTCTGGGGACTGTAGGTCTATCGATTGGAATCATTGGTTATAACTCTCCAGTGGTGTTACTCTGGACATCAACTATTGGTATGTTTTTAGGAAGATTGGAATTTTACGTTATTTTTATAGCACTCACTAAGATGATTTTAGACATAAGTAATAAGAAGGTATTATAATGAAAAAGAAAAATTTTAAAAAAGTGATAATTACGATTATCACTCTATCTATTTCTTCACTTCTTGCTTTTGGATTTGACCAATTCGGGATTAGAAAAGAAAACATCATGCTTATATATATTGTTTCCATCATGTATATCATACTTGAAACCAAGAGTTTCTGGTATGGCATGTTTTCTACTTTTTTTTTAGTTTTTATCTTTAATTTTCTATTTACTGATCCAAAATACACATTTGTTATCGACGATCCCAACTACATTATTTCAATCATTTTATTTAGTTTGGTCTCGATTTCTATTGGTGTTTTGATGACAAAACTTCAAAACCAAGTGCAATCTTCACTTGAAAATGAGCGGAAAATTAATTTGCTTTATAAAATGAGTAAGGACTTATATAATGCCCACTCTATTGATGACATTATTGATTTTGAAAAGAAGAATCTATCTTCCAACCTAAGTCGTAATATTCGTTTTTACTTTAAAAACCTTGATTTATTAAATGATGATAATGAAGTTTCGAATCTTTCTGAACATCAAAAAGAGATTGATTATTCGATTGAGAACAATCAATTATGCGGAAAAAACGAGCCCAAATTTTCTGATTTATCTTTCAAAATATTTCCTGTAAAAGGAAAACATAACATCGATGGAGCTTTATTGGTTGATTGCGAAACAGATAACATTACACTTCAAGAGAAAGAATTTATTCAAACAAATTTAGCACATTTGATTACTGCTCTGGAAAGGGAAAAAATCTATGCTGACAAAGAAGCAACTCGAATTGAGATGGAAAAGGAAAAACTTAAATCCACTTTGTTAAGAAGCATTTCACACGATCTAAGGACGCCACTCACAACACTTCAAACAGGAACAAGTTTTTTATTTGAAAGTTTTGATAAAATTGATGACGAAACGAAAAAATCATTATTACTAGACATAAACAATGAAACATCTAGATTGAATGAGTTTGTAGAAAATCTTTTAAAAATGACAAAAATAAATGCTAACCTTCTAGTAATTAATAGAAAAAAGGAACTTATAGAAGATATATTACAAGACGTCTATAGGCGAGTTTCAAACCGATTGTCAACCCATACACTTACTATTGAACAAAAAAAAGATATTGAATATGTCTATGCAGATGCAAGTCTACTTATACAAGTGTTGACTAATCTTGTTGATAATGCGATTCAACACACTGTCGCAAATTCAAACATATGGATTAAGTACAACTCAAGTGAAAAAGAAACTGTTTTTTATGTTGTTGATGACGGCGGTGGAATTGAAAAAAAAGGGTTGAAACACATTTTTGATGATTTTAGTAATATACGAAACAATAGAGGCGATAAAGTTAGAGGCGCAGGCTTGGGACTAAGTATTTGCAAGGCAATTGTTTCGACTCATAAGGGTATTATAAAAGCAGACAATAACGATCTTGGTGGAGCAACAATTGAGTTTACAATCTCAACAAAAAAGTAGGTGTTTTAATGAGTTTTAAAATTCTTCTTATTGAAGATGATCCTGTTATTTTACGCTTTTTAAATTTAGCTATTAAAACCGAAGGATATGAAACCTCCACTGCAAATAATGGGGTTTTTGGCGTTAATATGTTCATAAATAGTAGCCCAGATCTTATTCTTTTAGATTTAGGGTTACCTGATATTGATGGAATGGATGTAATTAAAGAGATAAGAAAATCTGCGAATACACCAATTATTGTGATTTCTGCTCGAGAAACAGAACAAGATAAAGTTCAAGCATTAGATTCTGGAGCAAATGATTTTATCACAAAGCCATTCAACATTGGGGAAGTACTAGCACGCGTAAGGGTATGGTTACGGGAAAAGCCAAATTCCGAAAATGAATCTACTTTTGAATTGCTGGACTTATTTGTTGACTTTGAAAAAAGAATCATTACTGTAGCTGGAAAAGAAGTGCATTTTACTCCAATCGAATATAAACTTTTAGAACTTCTTATTCAGCATAAAGGAAAAGTGTTGACGCACAACTTTATTCAAAATAAAATATGGGGTTATTCAACGGTGGATGATTATCAATCATTGAGAGTGTTTATGGCTTCTATTCGAAGGAAAATTGAAACTGAGGACAAGTCTTGTCAATATATTTTGACTGAAGTTGGAGTAGGGTATAGGTTTCGAGATAGTTAAAAACGCAAATCTTTTTGTAGAAAATGGAGAGAATATGTCAAAATTTCAAGCAATCTTTTTTGATAGAGATGGTACATTAACTAGAAATAACATGGAAATGGAAAAAGAGTTACATCGTCGATATAAAGTGTTATCAGGAGTGGAACTAAATCTCCCTTATGAGCGTTTTATTAAATTTTTTATGACGGTTTTAGAACAAGACAAGCCATATATTCCATATAAAACAATAGAAGATGAAATATTTTTCTTCATTGATTTTTATGAACTGTTACTTATTGATGATGGTGTTATTGAAGATGTTAAATCAAAGGCTAAGTATATAGGAGACAAGTTATGGTATATTTACAAGGAACCTTTTGACGAAGTAAAGGAAGTTTTGGAGTATTTTAAGAATAAAGGGTATATTTTGGGTGTTATCAGTGATGGACCTCCATCGCTTGAATACTCTTTAGAATTAATTGGATTAAGCAAGTATTTTACTTCATTTACCTCAAGTTCTGTTGTCGGTGTCGGAAAACCAGATCCCCGAATATTTCAATATGCGCTTGACTTAGCCCGAGTAAATGCAGAAGATTGTATATATGTAGACGATACGCTTGATGAGGCTAATGGAGCTAGAGATATAGGAATGACTTCATTTCATATTGACAGGAACAATAAATATGATAAAACAAAATGGACAATTTCAAATTTAAAACAAATTATCGAATATGTTGAATTAAACCAGAATAATTGTTGATTTCGTTGAGAGTAGATTAAATAAGTGAAAAGCGATTAATTCAGTCATGAATTAATCGCTTTTTCTTAAGAAGCTATACTACTATTTTCTTTCTTTTCCCGTAATATGGTCTATTTCGATTTCAATTATCAAAGCAGAATCATACTCATTATCAATATATTCTTTGCCTTCTAGAAGATGATTTGGAGAGTACTTCTTAATGATCTCAAATAATATTTCCTTGTTCCACGGTATTACTTTTGCTCTTCCAAACAAGGTAATACTTTTGTACTTTGTAGAAAACTCTTCAGGAATAATTTGTTCCTCTCCCACGACTGTAAAAGATACTTTGTCATTGAAAAGAATATTATCTATTTTATGTCCAATCTTCGCACAATGGAAATAAATTCTGTTGTTATGGAATATATAGTTTAAAGGAACAGTATATGGATATCCATTACTAGAGATTGTTCCCAGAACTCCATAATTTATCTCAGTCAGAAGGTTGAGCATTTCATTATCTTGCATTCTATTTTTAATCCTTACTAAATCTCTAAACATTTTATGACCTCCGTATGAGTAATACTTTGATTATATCAGATTAACCTAATAAATCATTTTCAATAATTGAAATCGCAGTCATCATTTCGGTATCGATTCCTAAAATGTAGTCATTAAAATTTTTTGATACTTGAATATCTGGCATTATGCCATGTCCCATCAATAGCCCCTCTACGTCGACAGCCCAAACTGTAGTAGATGTTCTAAATGTGAGTTTTGTATTTGATAAAAGATAATTTCTTGAACTGTCGGAACATATAAAGGAGCCATTGGTTTCTTCGCCAATAAATGTCCCTATTTGTTGGAATTTTAGTAAACTTACAAAATGACCAGTTGTTGAAAAGCAGAAACCATTGATTAAAGTATATAAATTCCCATCGAAATGATGTTCTGAGAGTAAAATATCATCTTTTAATCCAGAATAGTAGTCATACGCATCAGCTCTGAAATATGGTTGAGATGTTTTTTCAAGATATGAAAATAATTTACTTGATATGCGTGGGTCGCCACCACCATTATTACGAACGTCAAGAATTACATTGGATATGCCTTCACTTTCAACTGTAGAAAAGAAGGTTTCAAAATAATCATAAAAAGAACTGATGGTATAAATTCCATAAGGAGAAAACTCGTGTATAGTTAGAACTGCATAATTTTCTTGAAACTTTGATTCATAAGGTGGGACTGATTCCCATACATGTGGATTGATTGAATCTCTAGTGATGATTAAACTGCAGGTTTTTCCTAAAGATAAATCAAAATATTCAATGTCTAGTGAATCATCACTTGCTACGAATAAAAGATAATATGAAAGATATGAATTGCTAAGGGCCTCAGTTTTGATTGAAGAACCTTCTCCATCTGCAGAGATAAAGCGTTTCATATCTTCAGTTAAATCGGAAATTAAATGGCCATCAATTGAGACGATTTCATCCCCTATTTCCACTAAACTCTCAATTGAAGAATTAACTACTCTTAAGTGACCGTTAAATAGACGAACTTCAATTGGATAAGTATATTCTCCATAAAAAAAGTCGTTGACTTCATCTTGTGGAGCTTGCATCATCGTATGGCCACAACGCAAAGTAGAAGCAAGAACTGCGATAACACGGTAGAACTGTAGCGAAGACATTCCTTCAAAAAGAAGTTCTCTTTGTTTAGTAATACTTGTGTTTAACTCATCAAGATCTGTAAATAATTTTGGGTTAGCACTGAAATAACCAACTAATTGATCATAATCAGATTGAAGTTCAACAAGTGTAAAACCTGTAACTTCGGAATGTATTGTACTCGATAAATCAGTCGATGTAACATCGGTGATTGTCGTTAAAGTAGTGGTTTCTAAACTATTAACCTGACAGCTTATAACCATAAAAGGCAGAAGCATTAAGAAAATAATGGCGTTAATATGCTTTTTCATAAGGACCTCCTATATTGAAAAATCATGAATGGAAACATACTTAACCCAGTTTGTCCAAAATGAATCCTCATCAATTTTAAATACAAAGAAATAGTTTTGTGGATTACGAATAAATTTATTAAGAACTTCAATTCCAAATGTGTCGACAATAAATTTAATTACGCTAAATGCTAGTTCATAGCCATTATTGTCTCTAAATAAATCATATTGTCTTGATAAGTTAAATATTGTATCTGTTGATACTGAATTTTTGATTTTATCTAAAGCAGTTTGGAGTCGATTTAACGAAAGAATATTGCTTTCATAAGCAGCTACACCTTGCAGAATCCAATAAGGAGCTAATGGATTAATGTTATGAATAGCTCTTTGTATAAACACATGTTCACAAGCTTTTTCTGCTGAAATATCCGTAAAGTCCTCTTCTGGACTTATATGAAGAATATCCCATTCCCATCCTGCACGTAGCCACTGCGGACCGATGGTAAGACCAAGAGCTGAATGAAGTCGACTTTGACTTGAGTATAAAAAAACTGTCTGTTTTTCATTTAGGCAAAATGAATAACTGCTATGAATTCGGTGATAACTTCTTTCAAGATGCAAAGATAATCTTTGAATTAGTGACTCATTATTAAGTCCATAAAACTGGAAATTATCCGTTTCAAAAAGAAGTTTTCCACCATAGACATTATTGATGATACCTTTCATTTCTAAAGCAACACAATCTCTTTCAGATAATATTGGGTAATATAAGTGCATCTTGCCTTGTTTCTCATACTCAATGTAGTTTTTTTCTGTCAACCTTGAAAGAAATGTTTTTACTGTTGTTGGACTCCAATTTGTCGAAGATTGTAACATGCTTGTAACTAGTTTCGAACTACAGGTTTTATTTTCCCATAATACTCTCATAATTTGCCACTCAGCATCGGTTAAATGTTTTATTTGATCCATATCGCACCTCTTTAACTACAAATGTAGTCAATATAGAAATTATATAATGATATGAACTAAGTGTCAATTGTAATTTTGATATTTATACCAATATTTAATATTTAAATCTATTTTATTGCATCTAAAAATCGTCGTTTAGGTTTTTAAGTATTACTTCCTTTTTATTATTTTTCTATAATACCATTATTCAATGATTGTATTTGAAAATAACAAAGTATATGATATACTTGAAGTGTTAAAATTTGTCATTATATTAAAGAAATATCACATTTTTTTATAAAAAAACGTTTACATTTAAATT
>JAQUZN010000224.1 GCA_028691315.1 Candidatus Izemoplasmatales bacterium
AAGGAGGGTTAGCACATTCCTCTGGTTATACCTTGGCTTAATTATAACACTAGGACTTCAACTTATAAAATAATTATGTAGTGAACTCTCAAAGTTCAAATCTACACTACATATTATACGAGGAGGACGTTATATGAAAACATTAAGAGGAATTGGTGCTTCTGATCACGTGGCAGTTGAGCGCATCTATTTTTTAGAAAAAGTTAACTTAGATGTAAAGGAAATAAATGGGTGTAACCCTTCTGAAGAATTAGTAAAATATAAAAATGCAAATAATATAGCTCTTCATGAACTGAAAGACTTGTTTATTAAGACATCTGAGGTTGATTTAGAGACTGCTCAAGTATTTGATATCCATCAAATGATGCTTGAAGACCTTGATTATGTTGAAGGTGTCGAAAGTATTATTGAAAAAGGAAAAAATGTTGAGTTTGCAGTAAAAACAACCGGTGATAAGTTTCAAACTTTATTTGCGACAATGGATGATGAATTATTAAATGCTAGAGCTTATGATGTTAAGGATATCACGAGTCGTCTAATTCGAATTTTAAAAGGAATCAAAGAAGAAGAGGTTTCAATAAATGGCCGCTTTATTTTAATTAGTGAAGATTTATTACCTTCTGACATCGTCCGTTTTGATCATAAACAAATCGCGGGATTTGTCACAAAATATGGTTCAAAGACAAGCCATGCGGCAATTCTTGCAAGAACGTTGAATTTACCAATTGTTGTGAACTTAAAAGATCGGTTTGATGAAATTCCCCATTTAGGAATGATGGCTTTAAACGGATTAACAGGCGAAGTTGTCATTAATCCAAATCAATATATTTTAGATATCTACGCAAAAAAACTTCAAGAAGAAAAAGAACTTCAGGTCGAATTCGAAAAATATCGTAATAAATCAGCAATCACTAAAAGTGGACACCACGTATTAGTAGCCGCAAATATTGGCAGTTTGAGTGATGCCGATTTAGTAATAGAAAACGATGCAGATGCTGTTGGACTGTTTAGAAGCGAGTTTGTTTATTTAGAAAGCAAAGAGTATCCTTCTGAAGAAAAACAATTCTCTATATACAAGCAAGTATTACAAAAGTGTTCCCCACGCAATGTTGTGATTAGGACCTTAGATATCGGCGCAGATAAAACTTGTGATTATTTTCATCTTGATAAAGAAGAAAATCCAGCACTTGGGTACCGTGCGATTCGCATTTGTTTGAAGGAACCAGAATTATTTAAAACACAACTTAGAGCTTTGTACCGTGCTTCTTATTATGGAAACTTATCGATTATGTTTCCAATGATTACCCATACTGAACAAGTAGCAATGATTTTAGAAATTATCGAAGAAGTAAAATCACAATTAATACTTGAAGGGGTTCCTATGAATCCTGTTGAGATTGGGATCATGATTGAAACGCCAGCTGCTGTTATGATTTCTGATAAATTGGCAGGCATGGTTGATTTTTTCAGCATTGGAACCAACGATTTAACACAGTACACTTTGGCCGTTGACCGGATGAACTCCAAAATTGAGGATTTATTTGATTCTGGACATGAATCGGTATTAAGAATGATTGCTTTGGCTACTAAAAATGCGCACGAAAAAAACATATGGGTAGGTATTTGTGGCGAATCTGCAAGTGACCTTGCATTATTACCATTCTACCTTGATATTCATATTGATGAATTATCGGTTTCACCAGGAAAAGTATTAAAACTTAAAAAAGCGATTATCGAAAGTCATTAAAAAAAATTAGACAGCCAATAAAAATGGCTGTCTTTTATTATATGAGTCTTAACCCTTTTGAAAATACCATATCTATTTGATTATCTATAATGACTAAAAAGTCCGCATCTTTTCCAACTTCAATAGAGCCAAACCGATGATTCATATTTAACAATGTTGCAGGATTGATTGACATTAACTTTGATGCTTCTTCAAGTGGTATATTTACGTAAGAAGCGTAGTTTCTGATAGCATTAATAGCGGTTAACGTGGATCCGGCTCTGGCATTGCCGATTTTCAGCCTTGCATCGCCGCCCTTCACAATTATTTCGCTTTTTCCAAGATAGTACTCGCCATCCTTAAGACCAGCAGCCATTATAGAATCAGTCACAATCACAAGTTTATCATGATTTTTAATTTTATTTAGAACCATTACTGTGTCTGGACTTAGATGTTTACCATCTAAAATCATTTCACAGTAATTGTTTTCACTTAACAAAGCTCCGCTGATTCCTGGTTCGTGATGATCAAAAGGAATCATCGCATTAAATGAATGAGTAAAACTCTTTGCGCCAGCTTTTATTGCTTTAATTGTTTCAAGGTATGTTGCTTCACTATGTCCAAGTGACACGATGACATTTTCTTTTGTAATTTCCGAAATAAAGTCAATAGCATTCTTTGTTTCTGGCGCAATGGTTATTAACTTGATTAATTGTCTTGCTTTTTCCTGAAATTTCTTAAATAAATCTAAATCTGCATTTAAGATATATTCTTGAGGCATTGCTCCTTTATATTTTGGCGACAAAAATGGTCCTTCTAGATGAATTCCTTTAATTTGCGGATATTTTTTCGCTAAGACAGCTATTTTTTCTAATTGAGCGTACATGGTCTCTAAATCATCGGTCATTAACGTTGCTAAAACGCTTGTCACGCCGTTTTTAAAGAAAAACAACATTATGTCATCCATTTGTTCCAAAGTGGCCATATTG
>JAQUZN010000225.1 GCA_028691315.1 Candidatus Izemoplasmatales bacterium
GCTTTGTTCAAACATGGTTTTTAGGATCTGCTTGTGGAAAAGCAATTGCTGATGTTCTTTTTGGAACTGTGAATCCTTCGGGAAAATTATCAGAAACATTCCCAATGTCCATTGAAAACACTTCGGTATTTCCATCTTTTCCCGGAAAAGGGTTAGAAACAGAATACAAAGAAGGTTTATTTACTGGATATCGATTCTATGATACTCATAAAATGAATGTCCTATTTCCATTTGGCTTTGGTTTATCATACACAACATTTGAATATATTAATAATCAAATCTCTAAGAAAATTTTGAAAAACAATGAAGTTACAACAATATCAATAGACGTTGTAAATACAGGGCAAGTATCAGGAAAAGAAGTAGTACAGTGCTATATCGAATATTCTAAAAAAGAGTTTATACACCCTTACAAAGTACTAAGAGCGTTCAAAAAAGTATTTTTGCTCCCAGGTGAAACAAAAACAGTTGCTTTTGAACTTAAAGATGCTGACTTCTCAGTATTTGTTCCTTCTAGGAATGCTTTTCTCGTTGAAAAAGGAGAATATACTATTCACATTGGCAATAGTGTAAATAACATTTATTTTATGAATCAAATCTATTTTGATTCAGTCGATGTTTGTCATATTCAGAAAAAGTTGGATTTTCCTGCAGATAGTTGGCTTTCAGATGAGCCCGAACGTTCAAAGTTACTTGAATTATTAGGAAATTATCGAGAACTTTATTGGTGGGAAAAAGAAGAGCCTCTTGAAAGAATTTTGAAGCGTATTAACCAAGAAAATGGTGGTTCTAACTTGGAATATGAGAATATGTTAAAGTTTATTGGAGTTGCTAAAGCAATATAAACTATGAAAAAATATATAATTATATTCAAAAAATAATATAAATATGTAACCTATTACATAAAAAGTATTGAAAACGCTTTATTCTTATGATAAAATACCAATGTATATAAAAATAAATAGGAGGAATAGAATGAAAAAGTTATTAATGTTTTTTGTAGTTTCAGCATTTCTATTTGTTTTAGTTGGTTGTGGAACGACGACAACAACTACTACAACAACTAATTCAACAACCGGAACAACTGCTGAACTTACAAACGTTGAATCAGACACTGGTTTAGATAAAAATGTTAGTGGAATCGTAGACATTGTTTTATGGAGTGGTTCTGGAACAACATACTATGATTTAGGTCATCAAGACTTAACTGCTGATCAATTGCCAGCACAAAATGATGCGGCAGCGTATGCAGTTGCAAAAGCCTTTAATGAAATTTATCCAAATATTATAATCAACGGATACTTTAAATCTGGAGGTCCAGACAACGTATCTCAAACACTTGAAACATATGCTGATGACGAAGGACGTTTCCCTTCAGTTTGGGCAGCAATGGATTTAAGCGGATCTGTAGCAAAAGGAATCATTGCTGACTTAAGCCGTTTCGAAGAAGATCCACTATATCAAGTAGTGAACTCAAGCGTATTACAAATGATGAATTATTATGGATTCCAAGCTGGTCTTCCACAATATATCCTTCCTTGGGGAGTATATGTTAATAAGTCATTAGCTGATGCTAATGGTATTGAAATGCCTGGAGCAGATTGGGATATTGATGAATATACGGATTTTGTTTCAAATTACTCTCTAGATCCTGAAAATTTATATTTTGGAGCTATGGATACACCACTTTCTTTTATTGAAACTGGTACATCGACAATCCGCGCATCTTTAGCTAGTTATACTGGTGGAGATACTTTCGTAAATCTTAATTCACCAGAAGTTAGAAACATGATTTCTTATATACACGAATGGGTTTACGGCTCATTCTGGGGACAATATGACAACGAAGCTTTAACAATCGCTGATGGAACTGGCCCAGTTTCTTCATTATATGCAGCAGCAGGAAGTTGGGATTATCATTTATTCCGTCAAGGATATTTATTAACATTTGATGGACAACCTTGGATGATGGGTGATTGCGCTGAAACAGATTCATCATGGTGGGCTGTTTGTAATATCGATGACTGGGATGTTTATCCAAGACCATCAACTGATTACGAAGACAACACGTTTGGTATCGTTTTAGACCCAATGGCAGTTTATAACTATTGTTTAGAAGATGGTGACTTAGCTTGTAGCGTTGAAGAAGAATTAAAAATTCAAATCGCTTACACTTTCGCTATATTCTGGACAGCAGACAGTCGTTCTTTTGCTGCAAGAGCAAATCAACTATTTTATGATGCTTCTTCAGATGGTTATTCTTCAGCATTAAATGACTCGCTTCCAATTGTAACAGGACAAATGTTCCTTGACCAAATGGAATATTGGTATACGCCAAATAAACATCAACGTTTTGGTGCGGTTAATGATGATGGTGATTATGTAATGCCTGGTTTCCAAGAAATCTTACGTTTGTATGAACTTGGTCAATTTTGGGATATTTCCGACAAGGCCTTCCCATGGACGTATTCTTATGAAGGCACGAGTTCTACAATTTTAAATGAGTGGCAAAACTATTATAATCCAGATGTAAATGGTGGTAAATCAAAATTTGATGCAGACTTTACTTCAACGATTCAAGCTTTGTTACCTACTTGGAATACTTTAGCAAATCAACGTTTCTCTGATGCATTTGATAAGATTAAACTTGGATTACAATTATACTATTTCTATTCAGATTACAATATTGATTAACTACAAAAAAAAGGTG
>JAQUZN010000005.1 GCA_028691315.1 Candidatus Izemoplasmatales bacterium
AGGAGGATTATAGTGAAAAAATGGATTTTAATTATTATTGGGTTATTAGGAGTTGACCAATTAGCAAAATATTTAGTGAATGCTCACTTTACTTATGAGGGAGAGACAGTTCCTGTCATCCAAAATTTCTTTCATATTACGTATGTTAGAAATCCCGGTGTTGTTTTTGGACTTGGTGGAGATACAGGAATTCCTTATTTCTTTTTGATTGGAGTTGCAATTCTCGCGGGTTTAGCATTTGGATATATGCTCTATAAAAATGATTTTACAGACAAAAGAACAATCTGGTATGTGTTAGCACTAAGCTTACTTATTGCTGGCTCGTTTGGGAATGCAATTGATAGAGTTGCTCAATTTGATCATAAAGTAGTTGATTTTATTGATTTTAGAGGTATTTGGAACTATGTGTTTAATATTGCGGATATGTGCTTAACCGTTGGAATTGGTGTGTTTATTGTCGATCAACTTTTTTTAGAACCGAAACGGACGAAATCCAAGTGAAACTAACAAACGATAATTACGATTTAACTGTATCATCCGAGGATGAATTAGTTCGTTTAGACAAATTTATCGCTAGTTATTATGAGGAGTTTTCGAGGACAACTGTCCAAAAAATGATTGACCAAGAATATATCACTGTTAATCAAAAAAAGACGAAAGCAAATTATGTCGTCAAAGTTGGCGATATGCTTCAAATTGCGGAATTACCGATTACACTACAAGACGTAATCGCCGAAAACATTCCTTTAGACATTGTATATGAAGATGATGATCTTTTAGTTATCAATAAGCCATCAGGGATGGTAACCCATCCTGCACCAGGTCACTATACTGGAACACTCGTAAACGCACTATTGTTTCATATCAATCAATTATCCAATACGAATGGTCTTTTACGACCGGGTATTGTGCACCGTATTGATAAAGATACATCTGGACTATTAATGGTCGCAAAAAATGATTATGCTCATCAAGTTTTAGCAAGTGAATTAAAAGATAAAACTACAAAAAGAGAGTATCTTGCAATTGTCGAAGGGGTTATTCTGAACCAAAAAGGAACAATCTATGCTCCAATTGGCAGAAGTGCTCAAGATAGAAAAAAGATGGCTGTTGTAACTCAAGGAAAAGATGCAGTTACACATTTTGAAGTCATTGAGCGATATGTTAATGCAACACTTATTAGTTGTCGACTTGAAACTGGAAGAACACACCAAATTCGCGTTCATTTAGCATATATCAATCATCCTTTAATTGGTGATTTTGTATATGGACATGCAAAAGAAAATGAGTATGGTCAGTATCTACATGCAAAAACAATTGGATTTACCCATCCTAAAACGGGACTTTGGATGGAATTTGATTCTGATATTCCTGAGCCATTTATCCAAAAAATTAATGAATTGAAAAATCAACTAGAATAAATTTAGTTGGTTTTTTTTATTTGGCTTGACAACTATATTTAAAAGTGATATTATTCAAGTGACCACACGGTCACTAACGAAGGTGATAACTTGCAAAACGATAAAACAACAAAAGAAAAAATACTAGAAGCAGCCTTAACTGAGTTTGGGACAAAAGGGTATAAAAATGCGTCTACAAATCAGATTTACCCTGTAGCGCATGTTTCAAAAGGCGCAATATTTAAAATATTTGGATCGAAATCAAACCTTTTTTATGAAGTATTTAGTTTGTCTTTATCAAAAATGGTAGAAGCATTAAACTCAATCCAATTAGAAACATATAATGATTTGTCTAAAATAAATACAGATGTATTTGATAGAATGATTGCCGTTATGCTTTGGAAAATGGAATATGCTAAAAAGCATCCATTTGAAACAGCAGTCATGATGGAGGGGATTTCTGATCCTCCTAAAGCGATTCAACAACTAATTATAACCCACGTGAATGATTTAAAAAAACTGAGCATGAACATATTTTTTGACGAAATTCCGATGGATAATATCAGAGAAGATATATCAAAAGAGCAGTTTAGAGAAAATATTGAGATTAGCTTAGCGGGAATTCAAGCATATTACATTAATCAAAAAATAGATTTAGGCTATTTAGAGAAAATAAGAGAAAAAAGCATTTTATATTTAAAGACAGTGATGAAAGGAATGGAGAAAAATAATGACTAACGCATTTGAGGTTAAAGATTTAATGTTTACATATCCAAAAAATGATAAAGCAACAATTAAAGGTGTCTCTTTTGAAGTAGAAGAAGGAAAAATATTTGGGCTTTTAGGGCCAAGTGGTGCTGGAAAATCAACAACACAAAAAATACTCACAAAATTACTAGATAAATATGAGGGAAGCATTACTTATTTTGGAAAAGACTTAAAATCATATCAAAAAGAATTTTATGAAGAAGTAGGTGTTGGTTTTGAAATGCCTGTTCATTTTAATAAACTGACAGCGATGGAAAATCTTCAATATTTTGCTGGTTTGTATAAAAAAAACATTGATTATGTTGATTTATTAACAAAAGTTGGCTTATTTGAAGCTAGAAATCAAAATGTTGGCGAATATTCAAAAGGAATGAAAGTACGTTTAAATTTTGTTAGGGCTTTGTTAAACGACCCAAAAATGATATTTTTGGATGAGCCTACTGCCGGACTTGACCCTAAAAACGCAAAAATATTAAAAGACTTAATCTTAGGCTATAAAAAACAAGGAAAGACGATTTTTATTACGACTCATCTGATGGGTGATGTGGAACAACTTTGTGATCATGTCGTTTTTATTACAGGCGGCATTATTGGTGAAACATCGACCGTCCGCGATTTAAAAATGAAGTATGGGAAAAAAGAAGTTAAAGTAGAATATGTTGAAAATGATCAGCTTTTAGAAGTTGTTTTCCCTTTACAAAATATTGGAAAAGATGAAGCGTTTTTAAAATTACTTGAATCTAAAACCATTGAAACAATTCATAGCGGAGAAACTACACTTGAGGACATCTTTATTAAAGTTACTGGAGATGAATTCCATGGATAAACTTTTCCATTTAATTAAAGGAGAGATTTTTCGTCTATTTAAATACAAAATCTTCTTTTTTGGAATACTTGTATCGGTTATTTGGGTTATCATCTTAGGATTATCTGATAAAGCAACTGCTGAGTCACTCGCCCCATCGCTTGTTTTAATGGATGCAGGATTAATGAGTATTATTTTACTCGCATCATCATTTTTTCTTGAAAAACAAGAAGGAACTCTTCACGCCTTACTAGTATCTCCTGTGTCATTATCAAAAGTGCTCATTGCTAAGATCGTTTCAGCGATATTTATGGGTCTCATATCTTTCATCCTTGTGATTGGATGCGTCATGATTGTCCATGGGTCAAAGGTGAATGTATTCTATTTGTTATTTTATACGATTATTGTGATTTTAGCGCATACCTCAATTGGCTATGTGTTAATACTTAGGGCGAAAGATTTTATGGCGTTACTTGTTGCTTGCATGGGTGTAATTTTATTGTTTATGTCACCACTTTTATTGATGGCTTTAGATATTGTTCCTTCTTCTCTAGAGTTTTTGGTATTTCTGTCGCCTACTTATGCAGGGCAAGTCTTAGTTCAAAGTCAGTTTCAAATGGTTGATTCGTCGAAAATCATTTTATCAATCGCCTATTTAATCTTAATTCCAGCAATATTATATCCACTAGTCGTGTACAAACGTTTTGAAAAAGTCGCAATTGAGGGGTAAATATGAAAAAATATTTGAGTTTATTAAAATACGAATTTAAAACCATTTTTAAAAGTTCGATGAGTGTATTCATGCTCTTATATCCAGTGCTTATGCTTTTCATTACTGGTTTTATTTTACCTGCAGTTCTCGAAAAAACAACATCGGCTAATTCAAATGCAACAACGATTACTTTGCTTATCGGATTTGTATTAACCCTTTCGATGGGAGGTTTTCTTATGGGCGCAATGTTAGGATTTTCACTTATAGAAAATAAAGATGAAAACACGTTAATCAATATTGCAACAACTCCAGTAACAGTTTCAGGTTATACAACATTTAAAGTGATTTATACAACTATCTTAGCTTTTTTTGCGAACTTAGTTTTGATAGGCGGATTGAAACTTATTGCTAGTAATAAGTATATAATTGTTTTTATGGGTAACACCATTCGTTTGCTAGACCGAATAAGTATAGGTCAAATGTTGATTTTCGCAGTTGTTGCTAGCTTAGTCGTTCCAATGATTGCACTTGTAATTGGCGCGATAGCGAAAAACAAAGTAGAAGGATTTGCATTTATGAAGAGTAGTGGGATAATCATTATGATTCCATTATTAGCATTATTAAATACCTTCCAAGATTGGAAACAATATTTATTAGGAATAGTACCAAACTTTTGGGCGGTAAAAGCTTTACTAAATTTAGTTTTGGATTCGCAAGATAGTAGTAACTTGTCTTTTAATATGTATATGGTAATTGGTGGTATTATTACTTTGATTATAGGATATATAAGTTTTAGATTCTTTGTTAGAAAATCTAATTTAAAATAGGAGGATTGTTTATGGCTTGGTATTGGTGGGGAGTAATCATTTTAGCTGTAATTGGAATTGGATACTTAAAACTCGCGTTTTTTAAAAAAATGAAAGAAAACAGCAAGAACAAAAAACATTACGAAGACGAAGAATAATAAAAAAGGATTGGCCATTGGCCAATCCTTTTTTTGGGGGAAGAGACGATAATTATTTTTTTAAGAAACGTTGACTAACTTTATCCCAATCAATAACATGGAAGAAGTTTTCAACATAATCGGGACGACGATTTTGATACTTTAAGTAGTAAGCATGCTCCCATACATCAAGTCCTAATAAAGGAGTTCCTAAATTTAAAACCGGGTCTTGATTTGGAGTTGATACAACTTCTAAAGCACCTTTATGGTTTTTGATTAACCAAGCCCAACCTGAACCAAATCTAGTTTTAGCAGCATTTGAAAATGCATCTTTAAAAGACTCAAAACTACCAAATGTTAATACGATCTCTGATAATAACGCTCCACTTGGAAGCCCATTTTCGTTTAATTTTAAAGTATCAAAGAATAAATTATGGTTAAAAGTTCCACCACCATTATTTTTAACTGCAGTTTGGATATCAAAAGGTAATTTATCAATTTCTAATAGTAAAGTTTCAAGATTATCGTAGTGAAGTTCAGGATGCTTTTCTAAAGCAGCATTTAAGTTGTTAACGTAACCTTGATGATGTTTTGTATGATGAATTGTCATTGTTAATTCATCAATATGTGGTTCTAATGCGTTGTATGGATAATTTAATGGGTTTAAAACATATTTCATGAGAGTGCCTCCTAATTTAATTTCATTTATACTTATATTATACCCCTTATGTTTAGGAGACAAAAGCGATATGCTCACAAATGTTAGCCTGTGCTAACAAAAAAAGAACCTATTTCATTAGGCTCTTAATCTTTTCCATATTCTTAAAATGGGTTTTTGCAATTTCGTTAAAAATATCAAAACCCTTTTCAAGTGCAATTCGTTTTCCAATAAGGTCTGAAGCGATTCCTGAACCCTTGGGAAGGGTTATCCCTAAATCAAGTGATAACTTATCCATTTCCTTTAAAAAGGTGTACCTTGCGATTATTGAGGCTACGCCAACACTTAGTACTTGGTCTTCAGCTTTTTGCAAAAAGGTAATATTTTTATATGACTCTATGTCTTTTAAATAATCAAAATAGTTTTCTTTACTACAAAACTCATCAATTACGACTAAATCAATTTCATCTTTCACTTTTAAGATAAGTTTTCTAATGGCATGGTTATGAAGATAAGCCTTAATCTTATTTAAGTTATATCCTTCTTTGGTGAGATTATTATATTTTGGATTGGGAAGAACAAGAACCTGATGGGTTACATCTTTCATTAGGTTTTCACCGATTGAAAGAATAAGTTCATCCGTTAATTTTTTAGAATCTCGTATGGGATACATAGACAACTTGCTAATCTCATTTTTTCCGATATATGCAGCACAAACAACAACGGGGCCATAAAAGTCACCAGTGCCAACTTCATCAGAACCAATAATTGATTTTTGAATGACTGAAACCTTAATTTGTTCGTCTTTTTTTTGGATTTCTTCAGTACTTTTTGTTTCAAAACCTAGAATTTCAGACCACATTAAATAATCCTCAAGAGCATCATTTCCTTGAAGAGTAACCTTAAGTGAGTTAAAAATGGTTATGACTTTATTCTCTTGCTTATACACTGCCATAATGTACTCACTAGAAGGAATCATTTCAAACCCTTGATAAAAATCGGTAATTTGAGGGATATCGCTTTTTTGCGCTTGAAAAACATACGTCATTGTCTCAACTCCTTGGTATATTTTACCATATCTTATGTTAAAATAGAAGAGAATGAAGGTGAGTTTATGTACACGGATATCTCCATCCTCGAATTTGATAAAATTTTACACACTTTAAAAAGATATGCAGTGACTGATTTAGCAAAGCAAAATATTCTTTTGATTGAACCGACGAATAAAGTGGAAGACATCTCCCTTTGGCTTTTAGAAGTAAGCGAAGCTAAAACAATGATTGAAAGATATGATGAGACTCCACTCACTGGCGTATTAAATGTTAAAGATGCGCTTAAAAGGTCTACAATTGGTTCTACTCTTCATATTGAAGAGTTATTACGCATAGTATCTTTAATTGAAGCGGCATCTAGAAGTAATATTTTTATAAAAAAAGTAAGACAATTATTGATTCCATCAGAAATCCTAAATCATTATTATGATGAAATATTAACTCATCCAGCACTCAAAAAAGCAATAGAACTGTGTATCGATGACAAAGGTCAAATCTATGATGATGCATCTTCTGAGTTAGCAACGATTCGAAAGAAGATGCATGTTTCAGAAAAACGCGTTGAAGAAAAAATGGCATCGCTTTTAAAATCAGAACAATCAAAATTGACAGATTCGATTATTACGATTCGCAATAACCGTTTAGTTTTGCCTGTCAAAGCAGAATATAAGAATTCGTTCAAAGGTATCATTCATGATCAATCATCGTCTAAAGAAACGGTGTTTATTGAACCAATGTCTTGTGTTGAAATCAATAATTTGCTGCAAACGTTACTTGTTGAAGAAAAACAAGCAATAGAAAAAATCCTTGCTGCACTTTCCTATGAAGTGAGTCTTTGTGCATTTGAACTTGAGCATAACTTGATGGTGTTTACTTCTCTAGACATTATTTTTGCGAAGGCGAAGTATTCGATTTCCGAACAACTTGAAGCTCCACTAATTACCAAGAATGAAATTGATTTAATCAATGCAAGACACCCACTCATTCCAAGAGAAGTAGTTGTTCCAAATACAATATCATTCTACCAGTACCATACAATCGTGATTACAGGGCCCAACACTGGCGGAAAAACCGTTGCTTTAAAAACGTTGGGATTGTTATCAATAATGGTTCAATCAGGACTTCATATTCCGGTTTCAACTGGATCAAAAACAATTGTGTTTAATAATATTTTTGCGGATATTGGTGATGAACAGTCAATTGAGCAATCATTATCGACTTTTTCATCACATATTACAAAAATTATAACAATATTACGAATAGCAACTCGTAATTCTTTAATTTTACTTGATGAACTCGGTAGTGGAACTGATCCAAAAGAAGGAGCTTCTTTGGCTATTAGTATTCTCGATTATATTCGAAACAAGAATGTTTTTTCGATGGTCACAACGCACTACCCTGAATTAAAGGTATATGCTTATGACTTAGAAGATACAGTGAATGCATCTGTTGAATTTGACATTGAATCATTAAAACCAACTTATCGTTTGCAAATTGGAGTTCCAGGAACTTCAAATGCTTTGGATATTGCTTCAAGACTTGGACTGATGGATGAAATCGTAAACCACGCTAGAACTGTTTCGATGCAATTTGATAATGATACCATTATCCTTATGAAAAAATTAGAAAAGCAATCAGTCGCATTACAAAAAGAAATTGATGAAACCATCGCCAGAAAAGAAGCACTTGCTGTTGAAAGAGCAGAACTGGATAAACTCATTGTATCTTCAAAACAAAAATATAATCAACGACTGAAAGAAATTGATATTGAAAAGGATAAAGTCTTGGCTAAAACCCAAGAAGAAGCTTATGTTCTAATTCGAGAGCTTGATGAACTTAAGAAAAGCGCAGATTTTAAAGAACATGAACTCGCAAGAATAAAACACGAAGTAAAAAATCTGGGAGCTATGTCAGAACAATTCATCAAGTTGAATCAAAAACGAATCATGATTGGCGACGTTGTTAATGTCGTTCCTTATCAAAAAAGTGGAATCGTCATGAAAAAACGTGGTCCAAATGAATATGTTGTTCAGATGGGTGTATTAACTGGTAATTTCAGTGAGAAAGATTTGGAATTTATTGAAAAAAAACAAGAATCAAAAAGCATTTCATCTGGAAGAATTACGCTTGAGTCTTCTGCGAAAGTTGAACTCGACCTTCGTGGAAAAAGATTTGATGAAGCAATGGAACTTCTTGACAAATATGTCGATGATTGCCTAATGAATCACCTAGAATTTGCTTACATTATCCATGGATATGGAACTGGAGCTTTACGAAAAGGTGTATTAGATTACTTAAAGAAAAATAAAACAGTAAAAAGTTTCAGACCTGGTGGCGCAAGTGAAGGCGGATCAGGGGTTACTGTCATGTATTTAAGATAAATGGTGGATAGAATATATGATTGAGTATAACGAGAACATAGATCCCTTATTAAATAAAGGAATTGTTATTTTAGAATTTTATGCGAAATGGTGCGGAACTTGTAGACAGGTATCTAAATCTATAGCTGCTATTGAATCAAAGCTACCTTACACTTTTGTGCGGATTGATTCTGATAGAGATAAATTAGTTCTCAAAAAATACCATGTTCAGGGGATACCCGTTGTTTTAGTGTTAAAAGACGGAGTTGAAGTAGACAGAACCAGTGGATCTCTAACAGTATTTGAACTCGAATTATATTTAAACAGTGTCTTATAAGCTGACATTTTGAATAAAAAATGTTCGCTTTTATGATATAATGCTTTTGATTGAGGTGAGTAGATGAACGGACTATTGATTATTGATAAACCTGCCAATATAACTAGTCATGATGTAGTGAACAAACTACGTAAAATCTTATGCATTAAACGAATTGGTCATACAGGAACACTTGATCCGTTTGCAAGAGGTGTGATGGTTCTTTTAATTGGTGAGGCAACAAAACTTTCTAAATATTTTGTCGAAAAAGATAAATCCTATCACGCAGAAATATTAATTGGAACGAAGACAGATTCTGATGATGTAACAGGTGAAGTCATTGACGAAAAATCCGTTAGCCATATTACAGAGGAAATGATTGATGTTTCGCTAACTTCTTTTTCAGGGAAAATCAAGCAAATTCCTCCAATTTATTCAGCAATCAAAAAAGATGGTAAGAAAATGGTTGATTTGGCACGAAAACATAAGGAAATGCCAGAACTTGAACCAAGGGATGTTGAGATTTATTCGATACGTAAACAAAAAGTTTCTCGTGACGGAAATAAAATAATCATTGAAGTCGATATGTTTGTTTCCAAAGGAACATATATTCGTTCCTTTGCTCGAGATTTAGGCGAAAAATTAGGTTCAGTTGGGACACTAAATTCACTGCTTAGAACTGAAGTAGGGCCTTTTTCTTTAAAAAAAGCCTGTAGCTTATCTGATATATCTAAAGATAATATTACTCTTATTGATCCACTTATATATCTGGGTATGCCTAAACTTGTATTATCTGATGAGCATGCAAAAGATGTATCATTTGGTCGCTTTTTACCAATGTCTTTGTTTGAAAATGCAGAAGATACAATCTTGTATAATTCGCAATCGAAAGCGATTGCTATCTACACATATGACCAACAAAAAAATATAATGAGAATGTCGGTGTTATTAAATTGAAGACGATTTACTTGCAAGCGTCATCTTATTTACAAGAGACAAATCTAGCACTATGTCTAGGATTCTTTGATGGGCTTCACTTAGCCCATATTGAATTATTAAAAAGAACCATATTAGAGGGAAAAAAAAGAGGAATTCAAACGGGGATGATGACTTTTTCTACCCATATTTTGTCGTTTATCTATAATTCGCCATTCGAGTATTTATCTTCGATTATAGACAAAACAAAAGAAGCTGAAAAATTAGGTTTTGACTATTTTTATGTTCTGGAGGTTACAGATGACCTTGTGTCACTTGATGCTAAAGACTTTATTCATCAGTTTCTGGTGAAACAAAAGTTAATCGTAGTTGGCTTTGACTACACATATGGTAAATATGGAAAAGGCGATGTAACATTACTTACCAAGCAAAAAGAATTTGAAACGATTATCGTTTCAGAAATGGTATACGATCAAAAAAAGATTGGTTCGACTCATATTAGACAATTAATCAAGGAAGGAAACGTGACTCTAGCTAGTGTATTACTTGGTCGGCCATATTCAATTTATGGAAAAGTCGTCCCAGGTAAAAATCGCGGAAAAAGTTTAGGCTTTCCAACGGCAAATATTAAAAATTTAGGGTATTTACAACCTTTATCAGGGGTTTATATTGTCAATGTTATTGTCAATCATAAAATTCACCATGGTTTAGCAAATATTGGAGATAATCCAACATTTGATGATACTGGCGTTACTCTTGAAGTATATATTTTTGATTTTGAACAAGATATCTATGGTTCAAACATCAAATTATGTTTTTTACAGTACTTACGTGAAGAAGTAAAATTTTCGTCTAAACAAGAATTAATTGATCAAATGGTTGAAGACGAAGTTATCACGAGAAGTTGGTTTGAAAAGAGGGAAATTCTATGAAAAAAATAGGAAAGGGCTTTTGGATTACTTTAGGGGTTGGTAGTGTTTTCTTTATCGTCTTAATTATTTTAAGTAGTGTTCTTCAGTTAGGCGAAAGACTAAATACGATTTCTCCTTATCTTGAAATAGCTTTTTATGTCGTTTCAGGTATATTATTTGTACTGCTTATCGTAAGACCAATTGGACAAATTGTTTTTTCTCCGACATTTTCAATGGATAGTTTATTTACCGAAGAACAAAATGCGAAGAAAAATTATCAAATGTATAAAAAAGTGACAAAAAATATTATGTTAGAGCCATACTTATCAGAAGACGAAAAAGCATCTTTAGACGACAGTTTATCTGATCCATTGGCATTAAAACAGTCACTTAGTCTCGTATTTGATCAAACAATCAAAAAGGAAATCAATAAAATAATTGTCAAACATGCTGAAACGGTGTTTTTATCCACTGCAATTAGTCAAAATGGTCGACTTGACTCACTAGCGGTCATAACGATTAATCTGAAGTTAATCAAAGAATTAGTTATAAAGTGTGGATTTCGCCCAAACTATCCAGCACTTGGGAAACTATCATTTAATATTATGACTTCAGCGATTATCGCGGAAAGTTTAGAAAACATTAATCTAAATGAACTCTTCCCTCAAAAGGGATTAAATGCTTTATCTGATATTCCATTCTTAAAAACAATTACTGGCTCTTTAGCACAAGGCGTTGGTAATGCATTACTAACTTTAAGGGTGGGAATTATCTGCCGAAATTACTTGTTTATGAATTTAAAGGGATTAAGTAAAAACGATATTCGAAAAATGGCATTCGGTGAAGCTATATTGCTACTTCCAAGTGTACTTGCAGAATCGGTGAAGAAATTACCCGTGCGCTTAAAAACGATATTTGAAAAAGTCTTTTAAGCATCAAAAAGATTGATTTATACTAGCTTGTTTGCTATAATGGTAAAAGTGATTATTTAAGATGGAGGATATATAATGATTATTGACAAATTAAGTGGATCCAGAGTGCATTTTGAAGTAACAGTTACTAAAGAACTATTCGAACATGCTCTAGACCACGCTTTTGAGGAAATGAACCAAAAAGTCGAAATCAAAGGATTTCGCAAAGGTAAAGCACCAAGAAACGTCTATGAAGCAAAGTATGGAGTAGAATCTTTATTTGAAGAGGCTATCAACCATGCACTTCAAGATACTTACTATGAAGCCGTAACTGAAAACGAAATTCAAGTTGTTGCTCAACCTAAAATTGATTTAGACTTTGAAAAGGTAAAAAGAGGCGAAGATTTTACTTATACAGTTACAGTAGCTATAAAACCTACGATTGTTTTAGGCGAATATTTAGGAATCGAAGTGCCAGTTCTAAGTAACGAAGTTACTGAAGAAGAAGTTACTTTTGAAATTGAAAAAGAACTTGAAAAAAATGCTGAAATGGTTTTAAAAGAAGAAGGCATTTTAGAAGATGGAAATACAGCTGTATTTGATTTTTCTGGATCAGTAGATGGCGTAAAATTTGAAGGCGGTACTGCTGAAAACTATGAATTAGTAATTGGTTCAAACCAATTTATACCTGGTTTTGAAAGCCAAATGGTTGGGTTAAAACCCGAAGAAGAAAAAGATGTACTTGTAACTTTTCCTGAAGATTACCAAGAAAAAACGCTAGCGAATAAAGAAGCAGTTTTCGCAGTAAAATTACATGAAATCAAAGAAAGAGTTGTTCCAACACTATCCGATGATTTCGTTAAGGATTTAAATCTTGATAATATTTCTACTGTTGTTGAGTATCAAGAAAGCATCAAACAAAAATTAATTGATGAAAAAGTGAAACAAAATGAAAATCATGTATTACATACTGTTGTGGAAAAAGTAACTGAAAATGCATCATTTGATGTTCCTGAAGAAATGATTCAAGAAGAAGTATCTCGTATGCATGAAAATGCAGAAAGACAAATCAAGCAGTATGGCTTAGATTTTGATACTTACCTTCAATATATGGGAAAAACCAAAGAAGTTTACGATGAAGAATTAAAATCTGAAGCAGCAAAGAACCTTCGTCAACAACTAGTTATTGAAGCAATTGGCAAAAAGGAAGCTTTGGAAATTACTGAAGAAGAAATAAATGCCAAGTATCTTGATATTGTTGAGCAATACAAGAGTCAAAATGTAACAATGGAACAAGCAAAGGCAGCGATTCCTGTTGACGCTATCAAAGATGAAATTACATACAAGAAAGCTATTGACTTACTTGTAGAAAAAGCTAAATTAGTTTAAAACCACAAAAATCCTAATTGTTTATTTGAAATTCAATTTCTAAATAATCACTAGGGTTTTTTTCATTCAATAATTCAAATCATATTTTTTGTGAAATTCCATAAGATATGATAAAATAGTATTCAAGAGACAAGTTGTTAATCCACGTATGTGGTTAAATAGAGGTGAAGAAAATGTACGAAGTAAATAAAGTGTTTTCCGATTCCCTACCCGTTGTGCCTGTAAGAGGAGTCATTTTCTTGCCAGGATCCGATGTGAGAGTTGAAGTTGGCAGAGACTTCTCGAAAAATGCAATCTATGAGGCTGAAAATAATCGTGATGGGCATGTTTTACTCGTTTTTCAAGAAAATCCTGAAATTAGCGAACCAGAGTTTGAAGATTTTGTTGAAGTAGGGTTGCTCGCTAGAATTTCAGTTAAAATCAAGTTGCCAAATGGTAATTTTAAAATTAAATTTGAGCCAATTACAAGAGTCAAATTAAATGATTTAATTACGAAAGAACCTTATTATTTGATCGATTTTACATCGATTATTTTGCATCCAGAAAATTTGGATGAAGAGCAAGTCCTTTTAAAGATGGTTTCAAAAGAAGCCGTCGAAAATGCAACGTTCTTATTTAAAGACTCGAAGAAAATTCTTGATACATTACAACAAGGAATCACTAGTGACAAACTATGTGATTTAATCGCATCCGAATTAAGAATATCAGAAAATGAAAGAATTAAGTATTTGCTTTCTAATTCAATTAATCAACGTCTTCAAATGATTTTACAAGATATTGAAAAAGAAAAGAATTTACAAACAATTGAATCTAAAATTAACGAATCTGTTCGTAAATCAGCAGACCAAAATCAAAAAGAATATTATCTTCGTGAGAAAATGCGTGCTATTCAAGAAGAACTGGGCGATTCTAAACAAGATGATACTGCCAAACTTTTACAACAAATAGAAGAATCAGATATGCCTGAACACGTAAGAACGAAGGCATTAAAAGAACTCAAAAGGTATGAGTACTTATCTTCTAATTCTAGCGAATCAAGTGTTGTAAGAACATACCTAGAAACGTTAATATCAATACCTTGGCAAAAACAAACCGATGATGAAAAAGACATTAATGTTGCAATTGAAAAACTGGAGTCTTCTCATTACGGTTTAGAAAAAGTAAAAGAAAGAATTATTGAGTATCTATCAGTAAAAATGTTAACGGGAAAAAACCCACAAACTATTTTATGTCTTTATGGGCCTCCGGGAGTTGGTAAAACATCTCTTGCTAAATCAATCGCAAATGCGCTTAACCGTGAATTTGTGAAAACTAGTTTAGGTGGAGTTCATGATGAAGCCGAGATTCGTGGACATAGACGTACTTACGTTGGAGCTTTGCCTGGAAGAATAATTAATGGAATGATCAAAGCGAAAGTTGCAAATCCCGTTTTCTTAATCGATGAAATTGATAAAATGGTAATGAACGATCATAATGATCCAAGTGCATCTTTATTAGAGGTGCTAGATCCAGAACAAAATCAGTTTTTCAGCGATCATTACGTCGAAGAAGATTATGACTTATCAAAAGTAATTTTTATCGCTACTGCAAACTACTTAGAAAACGTTCCTGCCCCATTACGAGACAGAATGGAAATTATCGAACTAAGTTCTTATACTGAAATCGAAAAATTTTACATTGCAAGAAAATTTTTAATCACAAAACAAATCACTTCTCATGGTCTAGATGAGTCGAAATTACTTATTTCAGACGAAGCAATCAAAGTGATGATTAAAGAATATACGAGAGAAGCAGGCGTAAGACAACTTGAACGGATGTTTGGTTCGATTGTCAGAAAAGCAATTAAAGAAATATTAGTGAATAAACTCGATTCTGTCCATATTGAACCTGAGAATTTACATAACTATCTAGGAAAACAAATCTTCCATAACAATCAAATTCAAAAAGAAGATATGGTAGGGGTTGTAACTGGTCTTGCTTACACGACTGCAGGCGGAGATACTTTAGATGTTGAAGCAACTTTCTATGAAGGCAAAAATCAGTTAGTTTTAACTGGAAATTTAGGTAATGTAATGAAGGAATCAGCGATGGCTGCTTTATCGTACGTTAGAACAAATGCTGAAGAATTAGGCATTGATTCGAAGGTTTTTGATAAAGCGGATATTCATATTCACGTACCAGAAGGTGCAATTCCGAAAGATGGTCCATCGGCTGGCGTTACACTCACAACGGCGCTAGTTAGTGTTTTATCAAACAGAAAAGTGAATCGTTTCATCGGTATGACTGGTGAAGTAACTTTAAAAGGTAGAGTCTTACCTATTGGTGGATTAAAGGAAAAAGCAATTGCTGCATCAAGAAGTGGTTTAACGACTATCATTGTCCCAAGAGGCAATGAAAAAGATGTCGATGACATTCCAAAAGAAATCCTTGACGTTTTGACGATACGTTATGCTGAAACAGTTGCAGACGTACTTAAAATCGCGCTAATTGATTAAAACATTCATCCATCCTTTGAAGAAAGGATGGATTTTTTTTTTTATTTACGATATAATAGTCGAGAATCTGACAAGGGGATGAGGACGTTGAAAATAACAAAAATAGTGGACAAAGTACCATTAACTGAATACTTTGATGAATCACTAAATGTATTTAAAGGTGTCGCATTTATTGTACATGGGCACACTGGAAACAAAGATTTCCATGATATACAGCGATATCCTTTAGAACTGATGAATCGTGGCTATTATACTATATCGCTTGATGCATATAAACATGGACAAAGACAAGAAGAACCCTATATATCTTTGCCATATATTGATAAGACCTTAGCGATGCCAGAAGTGATCTATAGGACAGTCCTAGACATTATTATGCTATTTGAAAACCATTACAAAAAAATAAGCTCAAGACTTCTTGTAAGTGGTACTTCAATGGGTGGACACATTGCTTTTCAAATGCCAAAATATTATCCCTCTACTTACGCTATTATTCCGCTAATTGGCTCTCCGGATATGATTAATCATTATTTTATGACAAAAAAAACATTTTTAGGTGATAAAATTATCCTATGTAAGGAAGAAGTTAAAGCATTGGAAATTGATGATTTGTCTCCATATTTAAACTGTAAAATTGCATTTTATAATGGGACAAAAGATGAGGTAGTTGAATCCCGTTTTATTTTACCTTTTTACCAAAAATTACTTGAATTGAAACACCCATTTATAGAATACAAAGAATTTGAATGTGGACATGTCGTTACTGATGAAATGCTTGATTTCATGGCATCTTTTCTAGATAGGTTAAATGACTAAAGCGTTTACTCTGTGGTAATTTTGTCAAATCGATTGTATAATTATACAACCATGTTATAATAGTAACAATTTTTGTAAGGGAGTAAACTTTTATGGCCGTACTAGATGATTTGATGATAGAAGCTGCCCGTTGTATAAACTGTAAAAATCAACCTTGTGTTTTGGCTTGTCCTGCACATAACCAGATTCCAGAACTTATGAAAAAAGTTAGGATAGGCGATTTTGATGGGGCTAGACAAACCTGGCACGAGACAAGTGTTTTAAGCGAAGTATGTGGTGTACTTTGTCCTCATGAAGCTTTATGCGAAGGACACTGTACATTAAACAAACTTCAAAAACCAATCAAAATCGGTTGGATTGAGGAACAAATGTCAATTCTTTATAAAGACAAAGTAGATTATCCATTCAATAAAATAAATAAAAAACACTTAGTGATTGGATTAGGACCAGCAGGTATCTCGAATGCATTAAGAATGGCAGAATATGGTTTTGAAGTTCATGCTTTTGAAAAGGAATCATCTCTAGGTGGTGCGGTTTATACCCATGTTCCTGATTTCAGGTATGATCACTTCAGGCTCAATCATTTTGAACATCGTTTTAAAGAACTTAACATTCAAGTGACTTATAATACAGTTGTTGGCATAGATGTATTTTTAGATGACTTAATCGATCAGTATGAATCTATCTTTATTGCATGTGGATTGGACAAACCAACTGAAATTGATATTACTCATGATCGAGATTTAAAGATCCACTATGCGATTGATTTATTAAACCGTAATTTGTATAACCCAAATGACTTAGAAGAAATGCTTGGAAAAACCATTGGAATAGTTGGACTAGGAAATGTTAGCGTTGATATTGCTCGTACACTGATACGACTAGATAAAGAAGTTCATATTATTTACAGAAGAACCTTAGAAGAAGCGCCAGCAAGTCCAAGTGAAATTATGGAAGCGGTTAATGAAGGTGTTTATATTCATGAACTTTTTGGACCAGTAAATTTTAAAAAAGGACAGAGTTCAAAAGTACTAGACTGTGATCGTACATGTTTGATTAAAGACCCAGACTCTTCTCGAAGCAAAGTCGAAGTTTTAAAAGACCAATCAGTCGCATTCAACTTAGATGACCTTATATTTGCGACTGGTCAAAAAAGTAGTTATCAAGTTTTTAGAGATTCAAAAGTTCACCTTGTCAAAGGAAAAGAAGACTACTTAACGAACTATCCATCCATTTTTGTTGGTGGAGATCTTGTCAATAAGGAGAAAAGGATTGTTGATGCAATGGTTTCTGGTCAAACTGTTGCCAAACTAATTTGGGAAAGTCTATGAAACAATTTACGTTAAGAAAAAATATATTCTTTCTTATAGGGTTATCTTTTTTAGGAGTTGCTGTCACTTTGATCCAGCAAACAAATTTAGGGATGAGTGCATGGGATGCATTCAACCGAAATTTATACGAAGGAATTCCGCTTGAATACAAATATTTAAATCCCCTCGTGGCAATGGTAATTATTAGTATAGCCTATCTGATTCAAAAGAAAAAACCAAGTTTATGGATGTTATTTCCTTTGGTCATCAGCTTTTATATTGGCTTAGTTATCGACTTGTTATTACAAGTCATTCCTAGTGTCGTAGAAATGGGGTTACTCTATAACATAGGTTATTTAGCAATGGCAATTGTAATCTGTGCAATTGGACTTAATTTCGTCTTATATTGTAACTATCCACTACCAGCATTAGATGAATTTTGTTATGCTTTATCTGTTAAAATGAAAACCACTTTTGGAAAAGGGAAGTTAGTCGGAGAAATGATAGCTATCTTACTATCAGTCATTGCTGGTTTGATTTTTTCTTTTCAAGAAGAATGGTTTTTCATTGGACCAACAACTATTATATTTGGATTATTTATCGGTTATGCCGTAGATTTATTTAAAAAACCTATACACAAAGGACTGGACAAAATAAAATGAAAATTGAAATTTTTGCGGATGGATTAGAACGAAGAGACATATGCAAAACATTTTATCGAAAAGCTTCAAGAGGAATTATTATTCATGAAGAAAATATACTGATGGTGTATGTTCCGAAACTAGATATTTACACTTTCCCTGGTGGTGGCACAGAAGAAAATGAATCAAAAAGTGATTGTTTAAAGCGAGAAATTTTAGAAGAAACAGGATATATTCTGACAAGTTTTGAGGAAAAAGCCACAGTGATAGAATATTTTGTTGATTCTACTTGGGAAAACACTTATTTCATATGCAGTGCAGATTTTTCAAATAGACAAATGCCTAGGCTTACTAGTGAAGAGAAAAAAAATGGGATTGAGTACCACTGGATGTCACATGTGGATGCTTTAAACTTACTTGATTCATACGAAAGCACAAATGAATATGGTTCCAATATTTTAAATAGAGAATTCATCGGTTTGATTAATTCTTTATAAATATACACTTGATGACCACACATGTGGTCTTTTCTTTGTTTATATATCAAGATGGATAAACTAAATACAATTTTAGTGTATAGATAAATTCAAGTTTTTGAAAAATCTCCTTCTCTAGTTTTGATTTTTAATCTATGTTTATGGTATAATATAAATATAAAATCATTTCAAAAGGGGCAAGATCATGATTGTAACTTCGATTGATTTATTAAATCATCTACGATGTCGTCGATATAGCGCACTTCACTCAAAAGAGCGTGAAGTCGAATACTTTGATATCGATTTTGTTACAGAAGCTTTTTCTCTAGAGTTAGAAGGAAAGGCTTGCTTACAAGACGAGTTTCCAGAAAGAAGAAATGCCCTAAATGTACCGATTCATTCATCAAGAAATCTAAAAAATCTATTTCAAAAAATCGTTCTCCCAAATTCACCTTCAATGCTAGAAACTCCATTTGAACGTACTTTTGAAAACGAGTTTCAACTTAGAACTAAACCAGACTTTATCGTTTCAAAAGGTGAAACGCTGGAATTAATAAAAATCCATGCATCGACTGATAATCATTATTTGTCAATGCATTATACGTTAAACAAACACAAGATTGATTTGTTCGAAAAAAATGAAGAAGGTTATTATTCGCCTAAGGTTGAAGTACTATCAGAAGCCGCGAATACGAATTATTACGAAAAAATGAAACGTTGTATGTCTAGACATTATGATACTGGACGTATTGTATATGATTTGGCGTTTCAAGAATTTATTATGAAAAGTGTATTTCCAAGTAAAACCAGAAAGTATATTGTTGGATTATTAAATCATGATTTCTCACTTCAAAAAAAAGAAACTGGAGAAATCGAGTATGATAAGAGCTTATTTGTTTTGTTTGATTTTACTTCCCTTGTAATGAAACTACAAGATAAAATTCAAGCTGATTTATATCGAATGATTAATCATATAGAATTAAATGATGACTCAAGGTGCTTGCTTGTTAAAAACGAGTGCTTAAAGGGCGAACAGTTTTCATGTGAATACACTGATTTTTGTTTTTCTCATGTTCCAGAGAACAATTCGATCTTATCCTATTTTTTCTCTCATTTAGGATTTAAAGAAGGTACTCATCGAAATGACAAGGTCCATGAAACGTATGATTTGTTAAATGAAGGCATGGTTGACATGCTAGATGTCCCTATTTCTTGGCTTCAACGTGAAAAGAATTTAATGCAACGATACTGTGTTGAAAACGATTATACATACGTAAATAAAAAGAAAATCAAAGCATACTTAAATCAAATAAGTTATCCACTATATTTCCTAGATTTCGAATCATACCCAAGTCCTATTCCTCGTTTTGAGTTTGAAAAACCTTATTCACAAAGTGTTTTTCAATATTCAATACATATCGAGCTAAGTAGTAATATTAATAAACTTATTCATAAAGAATTCTTAGCGACAGATTACACTGATCAAAGAAAAAATCTTGTAAAACAACTTTTAGATGATATCCCAGTTGGAAATTCAAAAATTGTTGTTTATAATATGAGTTTTGAACAACAACGTCTTCAAGAATTCAAAACTTTCTTTCCAGAATATGCAGAGCGTTTAGATGAAATCCAATCTAGATTATTTGACTTAATGAAACTACTAAAAAATGATCTTAGGTATTTTGCAGATTTAGGCTATTCTAAAGAAGAAGCGGAAACATACAACTTTTATCATCCAATGCAAAATGGTAGTTATTCGATAAAAAAAATTCTGAAAGCTTTTGGAATTGATTCATATGAAAAAATGCGAGTTCAAAACGGAATCATGGCTTATAAAATGTATTTAGAACTTGGTCACTTGAAAAATGCGGAGCTAAAAGAAGCTATTTTTGATTTAAAAACATATTGTTGGCAAGACACTTACTCTATGGTTGTCATCTTAGACAAAATTCAAAGATTGATTCGATAAATTATTCTTGCATGAATACTAATTCTATGATATAATAACATTCGCGCCTAGACCTGAAATTAGCGACACTCCAACGCTCTTTCCGGATGTAGGTAAGTAAAAACATAAGGAGGAATTAATCATGGCACTAAGCAAAGAAAAAACAAAAGAAATCGTTAAAGAGTACGGATTTAAAGAAGGGGATACAGGTTCTCCTGAAATCCAAGTTGCATTGTTAACAGAAGAAATTATTCTTTTAAATGAACATCTAAAAATGCACAAACACGATTTCCATTCACGTAGAGGATTATTAATGAAAGTAAGTAAACGTCGTAGTTTACTTCAATACTTACAAAAATTTTCTCGCGAAAGATACCTTGCTTTAATTGCAAAACTAGGATTACGTCGATAAAAGACTATAGCACCCAAAATTTTGGGTGCTTATTTCTTGATGAATAAAAAATTGAAGTTAAATAACTAAGAATATGATATAATATTAATGATATATATTCATGGAATATGAAAAGAGGAAATATAAATGAGTGAAAAAAAAGTATTCGAAAAAATCTTTGCTGGACATAAAATAATCGTTGAAGTCGGGCAACTAGCAAAACAAGCCACTGGTGCAGCATTAGTGCGTTATGAAGACACTGCAGTTCTATCTGTTTGTGTTGTTGGGGATGAGCCAAGCAATGGTGATTTCTTTCCATTAATGGTAATGTATCAAGAAAAATTATATTCAGTAGGTAAAATTCCTGGAGGTTTCTTAAGAAGAGAAGGTCGTCCTTCGGAACATGAAATTCTTACTTCAAGACAAATTGACCGTCCTATTCGTCCTTTGTTTGATGATGACTTCCGTAATGAAGTTCAAATCATCAACACTGTCATGTCTGTTAATCCAGATTATTCACCTGAAATGTCAGCTTTATTTGGATCATCACTAAGTCTTGGACTCGGTGGAGTTCCATTTAATGGACCAGTTGCAGGCGTAAATGTGGGATTAATTGACGGCAAATTTGTTGTAAATCCTACAGCAGAGGAAATGGTATTATCAACTTTAGATTTAACTGTTGCTGGAACTATTGACGCAATTAACATGGTTGAAGCAGGTTCGAAAGAACTAGATGAAGAAACAATGCTTGATGCAATTATGTTTGCACATGAAAACATCAAAGAATTAGTTACTTTCCAATCCGAAATTATTAAAGAATGTGGAAAAGAAAAAATGGTCATTCCACTAGTATCTGTTCCCGAAGAAATTAAAACAAAAGTATATGCAATGGAAAGCGGAAGAATTGTTAAAGCAATTTCTACTCATGAAAAACAAGAACGTCAAAGAAATATCGCCGTTGTAGAAGATGAAATCCGCGAAACTCTAGCGCTTGAATTCAAAAACAATGGATTAGATAAAGATGAAGTTAAAGAACAAATGAATTTTGTTACTAGAGTTCTTGAAGAAATTCAAGTGAACGAAGTAAGACGTCTTATCACAGTTGATAAGATTCGTCCTGACGGAAGAAAAGTGGATGAAATTCGTCCTATCGCTACCGAAATTGATTTATTTGAAAGAACTCATGGATCTTCATTATTTACAAGAGGCCAAACACAGGCTTTAGCGACAGTTACTTTAGGTGCACTTGGAGAAGCTCAAATCATCGATGGTGTTTCCATTGAAGATGGCAAAAGATTTATGTTACATTATAATTTCCCACAATTTTCAGTTGGTTCAACAGGACGTTATAGCGGCCCTGGTCGCAGAGAAATCGGACATGGTGCTTTAGGAGAGAGAGCTTTATTACAAGTACTTCCTTCTGAAGAAGAATTTCCATATACAGTACGAGTCGTATCTGAAGTTCTAGAATCTAATGGTTCAAGTTCTCAAGCAACGATATGTGCTGGATCTATGGCATTACTAGCAGCTGGAGTTCCATTAAAAGCTCAAGTTGCAGGAATCGCAATGGGACTTGTAAAAAAAGGTGACAAATATACTATCTTAACCGATATTCAAGGTTTAGAAGATCATTTTGGTGATATGGATTTTAAAGTTGCCGGAACAAAAGATGGAATTACCGCTTTACAAATGGATATCAAAATTAGTGGTATTACAAGAGGTATTTTCCAAGAAGCATTAACTCAAGCTAAAACGGCTCGTTTGTTCATCTTAGACAAAATGAACGAATCTATTCAAACACCAAGAGCTGAATTATCTAAATATGCTCCAAAAGTAAAATTAATGATGGTTAATCCAGATAAAATCCGTGAGATTATCGGTGGTGGTGGTAAAACTATTACGTCGATTATTGAACAATGTGGCGATGTTAAAATTGATATTGAACAAACCGGACGTATCACATTAATGCATCAAGATACTTATTTTATTGAAAAAGCGATGAAGATGATTGAGAATATCATTCGTGAAGTCATTGTGAATGAAGTTTATACCGGTAAAGTAACACGTGTTGAAAAATTTGGATGCTTTGTAGAATTATGGCCAGGTACCGAAGGGCTGGTTCATATTTCAAAACTTGCAAAAGAACGTGTTGAAAATACTGAAGATGTTGTCAAAGTTGGTGATGTTATTACTGTAAAATGTATTGGCATCGATGATAAAGGTCGCGTTGACTTATCAAGAAAAGCAGTTCTTGAATCATTAAAATAATTAATAAGAAAAATCCGAATTCAAAGGGTAATCGAGCACGAAAGTGTTAGGAAAGTCCATGCTAGCACAAGCTGTGATGCTTGTAGTGATTGCGCTAAACGAAAAACTAAGTTTAGGCACCAATAGGTGACGGCGGAGAAATGAATGTTAAAGGTCATAGTATCCATAAAGTGCCACAGAGACGAGTCATATAAAATATATATGAATGAAACGTTGGTAAACCCCACAAGCTAGAAACCCAAATTTTGGTAGGGGAATGGTTGTTTGGTAACCGAACTGAACAACTGACGGGAAACCGTAGATAGATGATTACCGCACATATTATATGTGACAGAACATGGCTTACATTTGAATGGATTATAAAAAGCATATAGTTAAGCATATATGCTTTTTTTCTTAAAAAACAAGGAATTAAACTTGAAAGAATTTTGAAGATATAGTAAAATAAATAAGGCTTTAAAGAGGAGGTATATGGGATGATTTCAAGAGAAGAAATACTATCAAGACAAAAACGAATCCGTAACTTTTCGATTATCGCCCATATCGACCATGGGAAATCGACACTTGCAGATCGTATCCTCGAAAAAACTGAGTCTGTATCGATGCGTGATATGAAAAACCAAATTTTAGATTCAATGGATTTAGAAAGAGAACGAGGAATTACTATTAAACTTAACTCTGTTGAACTAAGTTATCATGCACTTGATGGTCAAGAATATATTTTTCACTTGATTGATACACCAGGACATGTTGATTTCACTTATGAAGTATCAAGGTCACTTGCTGCCTGTGAAGGTGCTGTTTTAGTCGTTGATGCATCTCAAGGAATCGAAGCACAAACACTGGCGAATGTTTACCTTGCGCTTGATAATAACTTAGAGATTATACCTGTAATTAATAAAATCGATTTGCCATCGGCAGATCCAGAAAAAGTAAGAAAAGAAATTGAGGATACAATTGGACTTGATGCATCTCATGCTATCCTTGCTTCCGCAAAAGAAGGAATTGGTATCGATGACATCTTAGAAGCAATCGTCGAAATAGTTCCTGCACCTCTTGGAAGTATTGATGAACCATTACAAGCGTTAATCTTTGATTCCTACTATGACGCTTATCGTGGCGTTATACCACTTATTCGTGTTGTCAATGGAATATTAAAGGTTGGAGATAAAATACGAATGATGGCCACCTCTGCAGTCTTTGAAGTCAATGATGTTGGCGTCTACCGTCCAAAAGAAGAATCTCGTGAGTTTTTAGCAGCTGGAGATGTTGGTTGGTTAAGCGCAACGATTAAAAATATTGAAAAAGTTCATGTCGGAGATACTATTACAAGCGATAAAGTTCCAGCCCTAGAAGCAGTACCAGGATATAGAAAGTTAACCCCAATGGTCTATTCAGGAATTTATCCAGTTGATGCCGATGATTATCAGGATTTAAAAGAAGCGCTTGATAAATTAAAACTCAGTGATGCATCTTTAATGTTTGAGCCAGAGTCATCTGAAGCATTAGGATTTGGATTCAGAATTGGGTTTTTAGGAATGCTTCACATGGAAATTTTCCAAGAACGAATTGAGAGAGAATTCCAACAAAATGTAATTGCGACAGCACCTTCTGTAAATTATCTTGTCAACTTAACCGATGAAACTCAAGTTCACGTTGATAATCCAGCGATGATGCCTCCAATTCAACGAATTAAATCAATTGAAGAACCTTATGTTAAAGCGACAATTATTTCTCCAAGTGAATATGTTGGAAATATTATGGAAATTTGTCAATATAAACGTGGTGTATTTAAAGATATGAAATACATCAGCGATATTCGTGTTGAAATCATTTATGAAATGCCATTATCGGAAATCATCTTTGACTTCTTTAATCGATTGAAATCATCCACAAAAGGTTATGCTTCTTTTGATTATGAAATGATTGGTTATAGAATTTCGAAACTATTAAAAATCGATATCCTATTAAATAGCGAACCTGTCGATGCTCTTACCTTAATTGTTCATCAAGATTTTGCATATGAGCGCGGTAATAAAATATGTGTTAAGTTAAAAGATTTGATTCCAAGACAATTATTTGAAATCCCAGTTCAAGCAGCAATTGGGACAAAAGTAATTGCTAGAACGAATATAAAAGCAATGCGAAAAGATGTTTTAGCAAAATGCTATGGTGGAGATATTACGCGTAAGAAGAAACTCCTCGAGAAGCAAAAAAAAGGTAAAAAGCGGATGAAGTCAGTCGGTTCCGTGGAGATTCCTCAAGCTGCTTTCATGGCAATCTTGTCTTTAGATTCAGACGATTAAATTAAAAGTTAAAGCCATCCATTTGATGGCTTTTGTTTTTTCTATAATGAATTAATGTATTTTAAATTGGGTATATCACTGTACTAATTATACAATTTATGTTAACATAATAATGGTGATGATATGATTAAAGGGCTGTATATTCACATCCCGTTTTGTGAAAATATTTGTACATATTGTGATTTTCCCAAGATGGTCGCATCTGAAAAATTGCAATATGAATATTTGAATGCGTTGATTATAGAATTGATCCATTACCAAAGTGAGTATCAATCTCTTGAGACAATATATATTGGAGGAGGAACACCTTCTTTTTTGAACCAAGAACTTTTACAAAAGGTCCTACATGCAATCGATACATATATTGATTTATCTAAAATTAAAGAATTTACCATTGAAGCTAATCCAAAAGATGTTAATGAAAACTTTGTAAAACTAATTAAGAAACACCATGTCAATCGCCTTAGTATTGGAATGCAGACAAGTCATGTAGGCTTGTTGAAGACCATTGGCAGAAATCATACTTCACAAGATATAAAAAGCGCAATTGATATCTGTCATAAACATAATTTGTATAATATTAATATTGATATAATATATGCAATTCCAGGAGAAAATGTTTATGAAGTTGCTTCAGATTTACAGTTTGTGTTTTCCTTAAAACCAACACATATTTCTATCTACTCATTAATTTTAGAAGAAAAAACAAAGTTATACTTTGACTATACAAAAGGTATAATTACCCTTGTAGATGAAGATACAGAATTTAGAATGGCTAATGTAATTAATTCTTTAATGATTGAATCTGGATACATTCAATATGAAATATCAAACTACTCATTGCCTGGTTTCGAATCCAAGCATAACCTTGGATATTGGAATTTAGAGGAGTATCTTGGCATCGGTATGGGAGCTTCATCACAGTTTGATGGATGTCGTTTTGTAAACCACAAAAGTTTGCATATGTACCTAGAACAAATCATTAAATCTTCCACAGGAATTATGTCTGAAGAAGATTTTAATCCAAGACAAGAAACTATTTTGCTTGGGTTAAGAAAAAAAACTGGTGTCTCATTAGCTGATTTCGAGGCTGTATTTCATCAAACCATTTTTGAAGCTTATCCAGAATTAGAACATTTTATTGATCTAGGATTGCTTCATAAAAATTCGACCCATCTATTTTTAACTGACAAAGGCATTATGCTAAGCAATCAAGTGTTTCTCAGCCTTTTCTAAGGAGACTATATGTTAGAAAATCTATTAAAAGAATATATATATTACTTGAAAATCACCAAAAATTTATCGAAGAATACGATTAGTTCGTATTCAAACGATTTAAAAGACTATTTGCTTTTTTTAGAAGAAAACTATCATATTAAAAGGATGGATCAAGTTCAAAAGGAACACATTATTAATTACGTCAACCGTCTGAAAAGATTAAAAATGGTCCCGAAAAGTATTACAAGAAAATTATCATCAATTCGCTCGTTTCATCAATATCTCATGATAGAAAAACTAGTTGATGACAATATTGTATTAAAAATTCCAAAACCAAAAACTGAAAAGCATTTGCCTTCGGTCTTAAATATAGAAGAAACGACAAGATTAATTGATGCGGCAATTCAAAAGAAGACACCTCTTGATTTGCGAAATCATGCCATGGTTGAACTTGCCTATGGTGCAGGTCTTCGAGTTTCAGAACTAATAGACTTAAATATATCTGATATTCATTTGAATATGGGACTTGTGAACGTTACTGGTAAAGGTAATAAGGAACGAATAGTTCCTTTAGGCGAAAAAAGTATTAAGGCAGTTCGCAAGTACATCGTTGAAGGAAGACCTTTCTTACATCCAATTGAACGAGAAGTATTATTTCTTAATAAGTTTGGAAAAAGAATTAGCAGAATAAGCTTTTATAAAATAATCCGAACTCTTGCCATAAAAGCTAACATTGATAAACCGATTTCACCACATACTTTAAGACACTCTTTTGCGACTCACTTATTAGAAAATGGTGCAGATTTAAAAGTAGTCCAGGAATTATTAGGACATGAAGACATTATGACAACGGAAAACTATACACATATATCTAAAAAACATTTACAGGATGCTTATAACAATGCGCATCCTCGTGCAAATAGAAAAGAGGATTCAAATGAAATATAAAAGAATATTTTTAATTGTAATCGATTCAGTAGGTGTTGGTGAATTGCCAGATGCTGATAAATTTGATGATATTGGTTCAAATACGATTGGTAATCTTGCTAAAGCAACCGGAGGAGTTTATTTACCAACATTGCAGTCATTTGGCTATGGAAATTTAACAGATATTTTAGGCGTTGAGCCCACCCAAAACCCTAAATCAAATGTTTTAAAAATGGCGGAATTAAGTAATGGAAAAGACACTCTGACTGGTCATTGGGAAATAATGGGAATTAGAACTGAAATTCCATTTAAAACATTTACCGACACTGGCTTTCCAAAAGAATTAATTGATCAATTAGAAAAACTTTCAAACCGAAAAATAGTTGGTAATAAAGCAGCTTCTGGAACTGTAATTTTAGACGAACTTGGACCACATCAAATGGCCACTGGCGACTTGATAGTTTATACAAGTTCAGACTCAGTGTTACAGATTGCTGCTCATGAGGACATCATTCCACTTGAAGAACTATATGAAATTTGTCATAAAGCTAGAGAACTAACAATGCAAGACAAATGGAGAGTTGGCCGAATTATCGCAAGGCCATATATAGGTGATGCTAAAAACGGGTTTAAACGAACACCACATAGACATGATTATGCTTTAAGCCCTACAAGTAAAACTGTGTTAAATTACTTAGATGAAGCAAAGTATGATGTTATATCAGTAGGTAAAATAAAAGATATCTTCAATGGCTCTGGAATAACAGATCATTACTCAATTGATTCAAATCATGATGGTATGGTAAAAACGATTGCTTTAACTCATAAAGATTTTACAGGGCTAGCGTTTATTAACTTGGTGGATTTTGATGCTGTATATGGACATCGTCGTGATCCTGTAGGTTATAAAAATGCGATGGAAGAATTTGATCGGGATTTAAAGACACTCTTACCAATGCTTAATGCAGATGATTTATTGATGATCACTGCCGACCACGGAAATGATCCTACGTACAAGGGAACTGATCATACAAGGGAGTACATTCCATTATTTATCTATAATCAAGATCTAAGAGGTACTAATCTTCCGATTTCCGATACCTTCGCAGATATTTCTGCAACAATTGCAGAAAATTTCAAAGTTAATAAAACACCTTATGGAAAAAGTTTGTTGAAACAATTAAGATAAAAAAGGAAGCGAGTATTATCGCTTCCTTTTATCTGTTATACAGTGATGTTTTTAGTTTTTACAACAAAATCTTGAGATTTTGTATTTACATTAATTGATTTACTACTTTTTGATTGGATGTTTTTATACATTTTATGATTAATTTTAATCAACCTTCTTATTTTTTTATCTGTTTTTTGAAGTTTTATATAAGGTTTGTATGATTTAATCAACTTATCAAAATCTAATGACAACGAGCTAATAAATTTCTCGCTGCTAACAAGAGCTTCTTTATACTCTAAAGTTAAAACATCTGTTTGTTCAATTAATTTTTTTGAGTGTAAAACTTGATCTTGAGCGTAATTGTTCGCGAGTGTCTGAAGCTCTACATTTATAGCTTTAATTGTAGTTATGTTTTTGGAAGTAACTGAAGTTTTTAATAATTCCTGATTAGCACGTAATTTATATAATTCATCATCGTATATTTTAATCTCAGATAAATATTGTTCTTCAATAGATTTCATTTTTAAAGCGTAACTAGAAGTTACACTTTTTCGTAAAGTAACCAAAGTTTTCATTGATTTTTGATAATTAGTTAAGCTAGAAATAAATTTAGACTTTGAGAATAGTTTTCGAAATTGATTAATTAAGGTCGAAGAAGCTTCATCTAAAGTCGATTCAATAAATTTCAGTTTTGAAAAGTATCTATCATTCATATGCTGAATTTTTTGATGAAAATCAACATCACGTGCAACTGACAAGTTTTCAGAGTAAGAAGTAAATTCTTGATGTTGGTCTGAAGCATCTTGATATAGTTGGCGCATCAGTTTAATGGTTTCATCACGCAAAACAGTTGCTTCAGTAATAGTTTTAAGGGATTCTTTATCAATTTGAATTATTTTACTTTTTGCAGATACTATCAATTGGTCATTTTTATAATTTTTTTCATATTTATTCAACAATTTTTGGTGATTTATTTTTAACGATTCAAGTTTCTTATTAAGAATAAGTTGCTTTTTATTATCTGCAGTTTCTGAGAATAAATGACGGTTCTCATTAATCTTATATTGATAATCATCATCGATGTGTTTCTTTTCATCTTCATATTTTTTTGATTTATTTTGTATTAATTCTTCATAATATCTTTTATCTTCACTAGTTGTTGAATTAATGCTTTCCAATCGATGTTGAAATTCATTTTCGGCTAAATCAATTTGTTCATTTGAAAATTTCATCTGATTCTCAAAAGGAGTTAAGATTTGCTCAGTATTTTCTGGTGAGTTTTGATTATTATAGGCAGATTGTTTCACTAAAAATGCCATTTCATTTAACAACATGTTTCGGAAATTGGATATTTTTAAATTGTACTCATTTAAAACTAGTTTGATTTTTAAAGCAGACTCAGAAATATGTGAATGTTTTTTTTCATCAAATCTAAACTGCGATATCATTTTTCCTGAAATCAAAGACTGCCACTGCCTGTTAATATTAGCTGTTTCTTGAAGATATGATAAATGAGAGTTAATGGCATTTTCCATTCGTGATATTAACAAGGATTCTTTCTGAACATTAATCTTTGTTTCGCTATATTTAACTTGGTTGTCGATGATAAAATGATGAATTTCAGTTAGAATTGAAGTAATATCTAACTCTTGAACCAACATTTGCTTTTTAACTTCATATATAAGTTTCATCTCAACCTCATTAATTTTGAATTTTGTATTTAACGATTCAATATCAAAATTAATATTGCTTTTAAGTTCTTTATTTGATTGCAACATGGATAAAACTGTTAAATCTTGTTTGATAATTTTGGAAGAATAATCTCCAATTGCTTGAGCTAAAAACGTATCTTTGTTGATTAAAGATTGGTATAAATGCAAGTATTGATCAAGATGGTTAATAATCTTGTTTTTTTCAAGCCGATTTTCAAGCAAGATGAATCTTTTTTCTCTTTCAAAAGGTAAAAGGATATTTCTTGCTTTTTTTTCACATCTATTTAAAATTTTCAAGTAATCCTTTGCCTTTTTATACTGTATAAAAAATTTGTTATTTAAAACAGAATCCTTACTTTTCTTTGAACTTACAACTTTATCTTTGGTTTCATTTAATGACTCTTTATAGTTTTGAAGAAAAGATAAAAGATCAGGAAATTGAACTAACTGATGACTAATTTGCTTATCTAATATCACGGAATATAACTTTGTGTACTCATTAGATATCATCTCAAGCATTCTTTTATCTTCATTTTCAAAATGCTTTTTATATGTTTCAAATTGACGGATTTTATCAGATACTAGTGCTTGAATGTCAATCGAAGTTGGATCAGATTCGGCTGAAAATAATAATTGATTATCAACATAATGTTTCATTTCTTGTTCGTAGAAGTGGTTGTGTTGTGAAACGAGACGGTTTTTCTTTTTAATAATCTCGGAAATAGAATCATCCATTTTCTTGATTTCTTCATTCAAAGATGTAAATAAAGATAATATATCCTCTTGATGGGAATTCAAAATCGAACTAAATTTAGCCGAAAAATCGTAAAACTGTTTAAAAAAAATATCATTGTGATTCACACTATTTAAGTAATGATTATGATACGTTTCAAAAAAAGTTGTTTTAAGATTGACGATAGCATTATTTGTAAAATCAACAGCAGTTAAGACGTCGGAAATATCACTGAAATGATATTCTAAGAACGCTTTGTTTTGGTCTTGGACTAGAGTTTCTGTATTTGTAATAATTTCTTGTTTATCGTTCATGTTATACTCATCAAAATACTTTGTTTGTTTATTTAGTATTAATTTTTTCATATTCGTAACATCACTCCAAATTTAACTAGGTTGAAAATAGAAAACTGTGGGTGAGTAGATACTGAACGAAGAAACCAAAAATGTAAGTATAAACTTTTTGGGGATAAATTAAAATGAACATATCTAGAGGCTTTTATATATATAATTATATTGTTGATGTAAGCTTTAAAAAGATTATATTTCTTTACCATCATAGCCTCCTTGTTAAACATTAATGATTCGATCTTGTTTTTGTTTCGATTTTCTTTCTTCAACGATTATTTGATTCTTTAGCTGTTTTGATTTTTCAATTGTGTCAGTAAATATATCCCTAGTTTTTAATGAAAGATGATCTTCTAGCTGAATAAACTGTGTATAAGGATGATTTAACACTTCATGATTCTGTAATAACTGAGAATTCATTTGAGAACTAAGGAACACTTCGAAATCAGATGTAATATCATGGTTAATACCAACGTATTGATTTAAGAAATTATCTTCAGCGTTTGAAATCTTATGATATAATTCCATGTAATCAGAAGGAATTTTTTTCTGAATTTCTTTAATTTTGGTTTGATACTCAGATTTTAATGCTAAGTTTGATTGCTCAATATTCGAAAACCGACTTAAAATCGAGCTTTTTTTCTCTTTAACAAGATTTGATTTTGTTTCATCCAAAATAGTGTTATATGTGTCATTCTTCTTAGCAATCACGGATATTTCATATTCAAGAGATGAAAGAGCTGATTTGTAATCTTGATCGTGTGTGCTTTTCATTTGTTCGATGTCTTTTAGTTCTTCTGAATAAATATTTTTGAGAATGATGTTTATTGAGTCTGGGATTTTCTCATATTGACGGCACTTTAAGTCCAGCGCAATTTGTGCGTGTAGATAATTAGATTCTAATGTTTTCAAATCTTTAGCAAGTAATTTGTCGTTTTCGTTAATCATTTTTGAAATCTCTGCTTTTAAGAATCGTTGAATGGCTAACTCTTTTTTTATAGATTCATCAAGAAGAAGATTCATCTTTTTAATTTTGGTTTTATATAAATCTTCATAGTACTGGATATCAAGGAGTACTTGTTTCCCTTGTTTTTTTCGATTTCGGTCACCTTTTACAGCTTTTACAATCATATAATCATATTGCAAGTTCAATTTTTTTATCATAATACTAGAACTATATTTTATTTTTTCAATGTCTAGTATTTGATTTTCTATTAATGATTTTTCTACATCATTAAGCATTGATTGAATTGTTTTCTCGAATGTATCAATTGTTTCAATTTGAATAATCAGAAATTTTTTAATTACACTCATATCATTTTTCTTCTTAAACCTTTTTTTGCTTATTTGATCCAATGCACTTTGAGAGAATAAAACGGTTTTTTCAATTGTAGACTGAATAATTTTTGTAAACCCATTGAAAAGATGACCGTTTTGAATTTTTTCCAAAACGTTAAATATAGAAGAACTTACTTCTTGATATATTTTTATGACTGGACTTTGTAACAATTCTTGACGTAAAAAAGTTTGTTGGGATTCGTCAAGAGGTGAACTTTCAAGAAGAAGAAGATGTCTTTTAACAACTTGACCGTGTAAATGAAGTGCTATAGAAAGTTGTTGTGTTAAAACGTAGAATTGATGGTGTATCATTTCTACGTATTGCTTTTTAGTATCAATCTTTGAGGCAACTTGTGCATAATAAGACTCTAAAAGCCTTCTTCTTGAATGCTCTAGATAGCGAGCATAATAACGAGGGTTATCTTTAGAGTAAAGAACATGCAAAATCCTTTCTGCATTGACTTTTTGTGTGTCAATCATATCTTGTGCATGCAAAGTAAATTGACTAATTTGTTCTTTAATATTTGATTTTTTCTGTTCAAATGCGTTTTGTTCATCAACGAATCGAGAGGAATAATGATAAGATCTACATAGAGTATTTTTTTCCATTTGAACTTTATCTATGCTGTACTGGATATCATTCATTTTCTTATTACATTCGAAATCCGCATATAAAAGTTCTAAATTTTCTTGATAAGAATTGAGATGAACAGATTGTTCGAGTTCGGATATTTTTTGCAAGTTATGCATTTTAACCTGAAACAACTCATGATTTAGTTTTAGCAATTCGATATCTTTTCTTAACTTGATAACGGTTTTTTCATTCTCGACTTTATTATGAATTTGCTTTAAATTAGAATCATGTTGATGTTCCGCAAAAAAATGGTCGTTTTCTAAATCAAGAAGATATTTATCATAATTCCCCTTGATTTCTATGTCTTCAATTTTTTTTCGAATATTAGCAATTTCTAATTGACTATTTGATTCTAAAGAAATAATTTCTTTGCTTAAATGATCAATTTTTGTAATCAGGTCAGTCAATTGTGAACAAACACTAAAGATTCGTTCCACTAGATTACTTTTATAATCTTCAACGGCATTTGAGTCATCCAAAATTATTTTGATTTTCTGATCAAAAAGCTTTTGGTTATAAACTAACAAGTCGGTGAGTAGATTGTCTAACTCATCAAAAGACTCATTTGTATAAAAAGAAAAGTTGCTATATAAGTTAATACTGTTTAAGAAGAACATTGCGGGCATAAAGTATGCAAGTTTAATTTCTTCAACACGTTTAAAAGAGTCAATCTTGATTTTCTTAATTTCGTTTTGATATTTAGAAATTAATAAATCAGACATTGACTGATTGCGTTTTAACAAATAATCAGCTTTTTTTTGTATTAGTTCATATTGAATAATGTATTTTCTCGTTAATGCATAGTCTGATTTTTCATCTGATTCGATGATTTTTTTGCCTACAATTTCTTTTGATGTTTTTAGTTCTTTAATAATCATTTTCTCAAAATTTGATTTTTTTTGATTTACATCATTTATTTGCTTGACAAATTGATGAATAACAGTTTGGTTAATCATTGAATGAGGCTTCTGTCTTTGATGGCTTAGTTTATCAATACGTTCACGTTGTTTCATATACAAATCAGTTGTACTTTTAAATAAAAAAGACATTCTATTCTTTGTTGAGCGAAGTGTTTCTAGAACTTGAAGAATAGACTCATTCAAAAACTCAGTTTGATTTTTTGAGTTGTCAGATAATTGCTGTTTTAAATCAGAAAGGACATTTTTAGATTGTTCAATTGAACTCAGCATTTTGCTGGATTGACTACTCTTTAGAACTCGATAATTTTCTTGTAATGAATCATACTTTTCATTTTCAGATTCAACAAACAAGGTATGATTTTTCATTTCGTTGTCAATTACGTTGTTTGACTCGTCAAGCAATTTTTGAAATTGTAAATATGCATCTTCTTTTAATTCAGAAATATTGTTAAGGACGACTTGAAAAGCATTTTCTTCATTTCCTTCATCGGATTTCATTTGGTCTGATATGATTAATAATTCTTGTTCAAGAGATTCGAAAAAAGGACTGTATTTTTCGTTGATTGAATTTCCGGCAACTTGATTGGCTTTTTCAATTAACAAGTACTGATCTATCCTTGATTCGTAAATATCAATGAACTTTTCCTCAATTGCTTTGATTGTATTTTGATTGTCCTCAGAGCATCTTAAAATCTCTGCATCCAAAAATGATGTAGTGAGTTCGTGTTTATTAAGTTGAACTTTAAAATTTTCTAGTGTGTTTGATATAATATCTTGATTGTTCGACATATGGTGCACCTCTCAAAACACTTACTAAATAATTATATTATATATATACAGTTTATTCAACCAATGAACAAAAATAAATCGAATGATTTAACTAATAATTTGGTATAATAAATATGAGGTGTTAAATTATGGACAAACGGATTATTGCAAATAACCTATTAATCGATGATGAAATGGAAGCGACGCTACGGCCTCGCTTTTTCCCAGAATACATTGGACAAGAAAATGTAAAAGATATGATTAAAATTGCCGTAGAAGCAACCAAAAAAAGAAATGAGTCACTCGATCATGTCTTGCTATACGGCCCTCCAGGGTTAGGAAAAACAACTTTAGCGCAAGTTATTACAAATGAACTAGGAGTAAATATGAAAGTATGTTCTGGTCCAACCATCGAGCGAACTGGAGACCTAGCTGCCATATTGACTTCTTTAGAACCAGGAGACGTACTATTTATTGATGAAATTCATCGTTTACCGAAAATTGTTGAAGAAATTTTATATTCATCGATGGAAGATTTTGTAATTGACATTGTTGTTGGAAAAGACTCTGGCGCAAAATCCATTCGGGTTGACTTGCCACCATTCACATTAATTGGCGCGACAACGAGATTTGGAGACTTAACTGGACCATTAAGAGATCGTTTTGGAATTGTTCATAAACTTGAATTTTATACGGATAAAGATTTAGAAACCATCTGCCAAAGAACATCAAATATCTACGATTGTGAAATCGAAGCGCTAGCAATTATTGAACTAGCAAAAAGAAGTAGAGGAACGCCAAGAATTGTGAATAGACTATTTAGGCGGGTTAGAGATTATGCAGATATTCTTGGCGATGGTACAATTACCCTTGAAATCACTAAATTCGCTCTAGAAAAGCTTAAAATAGATGAGCAAGGGTTAGATCGTAAAGACAGAGAATACTTACTAGGCATAATTGAAAAATACAATGGTGGACCAGTGGGGCTTGAAACAATTGCCACATCTATCAGCGAAGATCCTCAAACACTAGAGGATGTATACGAACCATTCTTAATTCAAAAAGGGTTTATCAATCGTACTCCAAGGGGAAGAGTCGCTACTGAAAAAGCATATAAACACTTAAAAAAAGGATTTCAAGGAACATTATTTCAATGATGAGAACAGATGATTTTGATTATATATTACCTGAAGAGTTGATTGCTCAAACCCCATTACAAGATCGAGCTTCTTCAAGATTACTTATATGTCACCGAAATGACTTAGAAATCATTCATGAGTCGTTTCATCATCTTCCAAAATATTTCCAAAAAGGTGATGTATTAGTTTTAAATGATACCAAAGTTCTTCCTTCTAGGTTAATAGGTACTAAAGTGCTAACAAATGCCTCAATAGAAGTATTACTCTTAAGACAAATTGAAAACGATATATGGGAGGCGCTTGTAAAACCGGCAAGAAGAATTAAAGTTGACGATATTGTTTCTTTTGGAGATGGCAGTTTAAGTGCCAAATGCACTTTTAGTGGTGAAGAAGGAATCAGAAATTTTGAAATGAGTTATAAAGGCATTTTTTTAGAAGTGTTAGATAAATTAGGTGAAATGCCACTTCCTCCTTATATTCACGAAAAGTTAATAGACCAAAATAGGTATCAAACAGTATATTCGAAAGTTGTAGGAAGTGCTGCAGCTCCTACAGCTGGACTTCATTTTACAAAGGAATTATTAAATGAAATTAAAACTCTTGGAGTTGAAGTATGCTACCTAACACTACATGTTGGTTTAGGTACATTTCGGCCTGTTAGTGTTGAAGATGTAACGAAACACACGATGCATTCAGAGTTTTATTCTTTGTCAAAAGAAGTCGCTTCATTACTGAATACGGCAAAGAGCGAAAAACGCAGAATTATCGCTGTTGGGACTACGTCCACAAGAACATTAGAAGCGATTTTTCAAAAACACCAGTCTTTTATTGCAGAAAGTGGATTTACAAATATTTTTATTTACCCTGGTTATAAGTTTAAAGCAATTGATGGTTTAATTACAAATTTTCATTTGCCAAAATCAACATTGGTTATGCTTGTTAGTGCTTTTGCATCAAAGGAAATAATCATGAATGCATACGATGAGGCTATAAAACAAAAATACCGATTTTTTTCTTTTGGAGACTCAATGTTTATCACAGATAAATAACTGATTTGTTTTCTATGATAAAAAAAAATTAACGACCTTAGTCGATCAAACTGAAGGTCGTTTTGTTTTTCTTTCAATACTCAAACGCAAAATTGCTTATCTTTTATCTTGTAAAATATCTAGCGGCTTAATTTTCTTCATAAAGTATAAAAATGGAGTATCAAGTGCAGCAACTAAGACCTTAATCAAATACGTTGTAACAAATATCCATTTGAGTGTCTCAAAGTCATAAACACCCCAGAACGCAATTGGCACGAAAATGAGTGTATCAAAAAACTGACTTACAATCGTCGAACCATTGTTTCTAACCCACAACCATTTGTTTTCTGGGAGTAACTTGCGAATCCATTGAAACAAAGACACATCAAGTAATTGGCTGCATATAAATGCGAATAAACTTCCAACCACAATCCGTGGAAAGAACCCAAAGATTGTTTGCAAAGACGATTGTGAAATATCAGATTCATTTGGTATAAATACAAGTGCTAGTTGCATCAAAATAAGGGTTGAAATCATCACGTAAAAACCCAGATAAACTGCCTTTTTTGCATCTTTCTTACTAAAAATTTCATTTAATGCATCAGTACCAAGAAAAATAGTGCCATACATTACATTGCCCAAAGTTGCAGTTAATCCAAATAAACTGATATTTTTAGTTACTTGAATATTCGCAATTATGGTAGCCATGGCTATCCAAACAAATATTCCTAGTTTTCCAAAAAGTTTATACATTCCAATTAATAAAATAAAATTGACGATGGCAAAAATTAGCCATAATAATTCATTACTCATAATAAAAATCCTCCTAGTTTTGTTTACGCAGGATGGTTACGAACTGCGAATGCGATACTATTATATCAAATATCAATAAAAATACAATTAAAACAAGATTTGAATTGCGAAAAAAGATGAAAAGTAGTAAAATACTCGTGACTTATGAACGAATCAAGGAGGATTTATGGAAAGAAAAGTATTAGTAGAAATATCTGCTAGGCATGTCCACTTAAGCCAAAGTGATTTAGTAACTTTATTTGGTGAAGGGTATGAATTGTCTATAAAAAAGATGTTATCACAACCAGGTCAATATGTATCTAATGAAAAAGTTACGGTTGTAGGACCCAAAAAAGAAATTCAAGGTGTCTCAATTTTAGGACCAGTTCGTAAAGGAACTCAAGTGGAGATTTCGTTAACTGATGCAAGAACTATTGGCGTAAGTATACCAGTTCGTGAATCTGGCGTTACTGCAGGCTCTGCTTCATGCAAACTTATTGGACCAAAAGGTGAAATTATTATTTCTGAAGGCTTAATTTGTGCTAAAAGACATGTTCATTTAACACCAGAAGATGCTAATGCATTTGGCGTTATAGACAAACAAAATGTTTCAGTGAAAATTGATACAGAGGAACGCTCATTAATATTTGGAGATGTTGTCATTCGTGTTCGTAGCGATTTTGCTTCTGCAATGCATATTGATACTGATGAAGGAAATGCTGCAGGAATCTCTAAAGAAGTATTCGGAACGATTTTATAAAACTTATGGCGATATCGTTTGAACTAACCCACATCTGCAAGCAGTCAGGAGCAAGATGTGGGATTTTACATACTCCACATGGTGATTTTGAGACGCCAATTTTCATGCCCGTGGGGACACAAGCAACAGTTAAGACCTTATCAATTGATGAAATTGAAGAAGTAAGTGATGGGTTAATCCTTGGTAATACTTATCATCTTTGGTTACAACCAGGAGATGAAATTATTAAAAAACATGGTGGAATTCGTGGCTTCATGAAATGGGGCCATGCATTATTAACCGATTCTGGTGGCTTTCAAGTGTTTAGTTTATCTGACATTAGAAAGATAAAAGAAGAAGGTGTAGAATTTAGACATCACTTAAGTGGAGCCTTACTTCACATGTCTCCTGAGGAATCCATCCGTGTACAAAATAATTTAGGCGCTGACATCATCATGAGCTTTGATGAGTGTCCACCTTTTTATTCAAGCTATGATTATATGAAAGATTCAGTTGAAAGAACTCTTCGTTGGGCTAAAAGAGGAAAAGATGTTCATGCGTTTCCTCAAACTCAAGCCTTATTTGGGATTGTTCAAGGCGGACCGTATAAAGACCTAAGAAAACATTGTATCGAAGAACTGATTAAAATAGATTTTCCAGGATATGCGATTGGCGGATTAAGCGTAGGCGAAACTAAAAGTGAAATGCTTGAGATGCTAGATTTTTTGACACCATTAATGCCTGAAAATAAACCTCGGTATCTAATGGGAGTTGGGTCTCCAGATGATCTTGTCAACGGATCTATTCGTGGAATTGATATGTTTGATTGTGTTTTACCAACAAGAATTGCTAGACATGGATCCGCAATGACCAGTACTGGCAAAGTTGTTATTAAAAACAAAACATATGAACAAGATATGGGACCACTTGATCCTAATTGTGATTGTCATGTTTGTAAAACATATACAAGAAGTTATCTAAGACATCTTTTTAAGGCGGATGAAATTTTAGGCTTACGGTTAATTACTTATCATAATTTGTACTTTTTAAAGAAACTAATGCACGACATTAGAAATGCAATAAAATCGGATTCACTTTTAGACTTCAAAAATCGATTTTTTGAAGAATATTACCATACAGAAGATAGTAAGATTGATCTTACAAAAAAGGTTGATAAAATCGATTAATGGAGCATAATTTTCTATTCGATTAAATTCCACTTAAAATATATAATATATATTGAATTTTCCCTGAATATTCCGTATAATTAAATAATAAAGTATGAGTCTATTTACGAAATATTCAAATTCTTTTTCGAATAAAAATAAGCTTGGGAGGTAACATATGTTTGATATTAATGATAAATTTAATCAAAGGCCAAATATCAAAGTCATTGGTGTGGGTGGTGGAGGTGGCTCCGCTCTAAATAGAATGATTGAAAATGATGTTCAAGGCGTTGAATTTGTAACAATGAACACCGATGCCCAAGTTTTGAAATTGTCAAAAGCGGATATTCGTTTACAGCTTGGAAAGATGCTAACGAGAGGCCTTGGCGCTGGCGCTGATCCAGAAGTAGGAAGAAAAGCCGCCTTAGAGTCTGAAGATGAAATCAGGGATTTACTGTCTGACACAGATATGGTTTTCATTACTGCGGGAATGGGTGGAGGAACAGGTACTGGTGCAGCTCCTGTTATTGCTAGAATTGCAAGAGAAATGGGATGCTTGACTATCGGTATAGTCACAAAGCCTTTTGGCTTTGAAGGACGTAAACGCGCGAGCGTTGCGCTTCAAGGATTAGAAGAACTTAAACCGTATGTAGATACATTAATCGTTATACCAAATGATAAATTACTATACATCGTTGAAAAAAACACACCATACCTTGATGCTTTTAGAGAAGTCGATAATGTATTAAGACAAGGTGTCCAAGGAATTACCGAAATTATTGCTGTTCCAGGAGTTGTCAATGTTGACTTTGCAGATGTAAAGACAGTGATGAAAGACAAAGGAACCGCTTTAATGGGAATTGGTATTGCTGGAGGCGAAAATCGTGCTGTTGAGGCAGCTAGAGCTGCAATAAGGAGTCCATTACTTGAAACATCAATTAATGGCGCTACAGATGCAATAGTCAATATTACTTCTGGTTATGACGCTTCATTATATGAAATTAATGAAATCATTGAAGAAATTCAAAAATCTTCGACAACCGATATAAATGTTATTTATGGATCTGCGATTAATACCGATTTACAAGATGAAATCATTGTAACGGTAATTGCCACTGGATTTAGTGAAGATCCAATCTTCAAAGATATTACCATGAATAATGCTAGAGAAGTTACTCCAGAAAAACAAAGCATTGATCATGTGTTTGATACACCTAAACCTTTGTCAAAAAAAGAAGAAAAGAAAAAAAATAAAAAACAAAAAGATATCATCATTCCTGAAAAACAAGCGACAGAAGAAAATGAAGATATTCAAATTCCTTCTTGGCTAAAAGGACGATTTAAAAAATAAGAAGGCTGTCTATCAGCCTTTTTTCTTAATAAAATGATTGTATTTTAAGGCTAAAAATGGTACAATTTCTATCATGTAAAGTAAAATTTTTACTTCGTTATTGTAATCACTAAGAACAACTATTTTTCCATGAAAGGATGAATTATATGAATCTTACAGGTAAACAAAAAAGTTTTTTAAGAAGCAAAGCACAAGTGATTAAACCCGTTTTTCAAATCGGAAAAGAGGGCTTTTCAAAAACATTTTTAGATAGTATCCTAACTTATTTGACTAAATATGAACTACTTAAATTTAGTATATTAGACACATGTTCTTTAACAAAAGAAGCCATTATCAAACTTCTTGTAAATAATGACATTGAAGTTGTCCAGTCCATAGGAAAAACATTAGTAATCTACAAAGAAAATCCAAATTTAGAAAAAGGAATTGAACTTCCAAGATGAATATACTATTAACAAACGATGATGGGTATAATGCTGAAGGCATACAAATTTTATATCGTAAACTTCAAAGGTACGGTAAAGTTTTACTAGTTGCCCCTCATCATCATATGAGTGGCGCATCAGTCAGTCGTATTTTTTGGGATGAAGCTGTTGTTCATCATCATACAGAAGATATTATTTCTGTTGAAGGAACCCCAGCAGATGCTGTTGCCTTTGCGCTTCATGCCCTAGATTTTGAACCCGATTTAATAGTGTCAGGGATTAATGATGGGTTTAATGTTGGTGCTGACACGGTTTATTCCGGAACAGTTGGTGCATGTATGGAAGCTCTAAAGGCTGGGAAAAAAGCGATTGCTTTTTCAGCGGATTACCATTATTTTGAACCTGCTGAAAAAGAATTTGAAGCAGTGATGGATTATGTGTTAGAGCATGACCTTTTAAGTAACGAGTATTTACTCAATATCAACTTTGTTTCACGAAAATTTACTGAGGCAAAAGGCATTATGATTACAGATTTAGGGTTTCGACCTGCAGTTCATTTCTATACCCGAAATGAACATGGAACATACCAAAATAAAAGAAAATTTCTTCCTTATGACTTTATTGAAGGAACAGATTTATATGCTATAGAGTACGGTTGGACATCCATTACGCCTTTAAAATTCGGAAACCAAAGTGATAAAGGTTTGCTTGAACTAAAACAGAAGGTAGCTCATATTGAATAAAGGGAGTCGGATTCTATATTTAATTTTTTACTTAATAAACGTCGTTGTTGGCATACTAGTCATTGCTTTTCTTACTGAAAACACGTCAGTAAAAATCTTGATCAGTATTTATTTAGTGACACTAACGAGTTTTTTTAATTATGGAATGAGAAAAAAAGAAAAAGACGATTCGGGAGGCAAAAAATGAATATTTTCGCAAATCTCGAAAAAATTAAACCAAACTTACAAAATCAAACCATTATCGCTGCGACAAAATATGTAGGAGTTAAAGAAATTAAGGAATTGGTATCTTTAGGAATTACCAACATTGGTGAAAACAAAGTTCAATCTTTCCTTGAAAAATACGAAGTTTTACAGGAGTATCCAATTACTTGGCATTTTATTGGACATCTTCAAACAAATAAAGTAAAAAAGGTCATAAACAAAATTGATTTTCTTCATTCACTTGATAGACAGAGTCTTGCTATTTCGATTCAAAAAGAAAGAATTACTACACTTAATTGTTTTCTTGAAGTAAATATTACTGAAGAAAGCAATAAAACGGGTATGAATGTAAAAGAAGTCATAGAATTTGTTAATGATTGTCAAAAATATGATAAAATATGTATCGTAGGATTAATGACCATGGCAACATTAACCGATGATGAATCACTTATAGAACATCAGTTCATGTCACTTGTTAAACTCCAATCAGAGATTCAAGCTTTGAAACTTGAAAATGCGCCAACGAAGTATTTATCAATGGGAATGTCAAATGATTACTTAATCGCAATCAAATGTCATTCTACCCATCTAAGGCTTGGCTCCATACTATTTAGAAATGAGGAATGATTATGGCACTATTTAATAAAAAAAATACGGTTGTTTCCACTGATATTTCATTAGAAGATGTCAAGTTTTACCGAGTTCAAGATAGCAAAGGAATTTACGATTATGCTGAAATCATTATGCACCGAGTTCCAATCGTTCTCAACCTTGAAAATTGCTTAATCTCGGAGGCAAATGAAGTATTATTATTCTTGAGTGGTGTTTTATATGCCTGTGATGGTGAAGTTGTGAAAATTCAAGATAAAATCTATTTAATGGCTCAAAAATCGGATTTAAATGGACCTACACTTAAACGATTTGTTTCTGATTATCAAAAGAAGTAGCTGATATGGAAACATTAAGAGCAATCCTTTCAGTACTTTACCAAGTGATGAATGTCTATTTTTACATCATGATTGCCACAATTATTCTTTCGTGGACGCCACTCACAAACACAAAGTTTTTTATGGTATTGAAAATTATTACTGACCCATATTTGAATCTTTTTAGAGGTTTTATTGTTCTTTCAAATATCGATTTTACCCCAATCGTTGGAATTTTATTATATGAATTGCTTTTAAGATTAATGCTATCAGTTATTTAGTTATAGATTATGAATTGAAAGTATTGAAAAATAGGATCTTATTAGGTATAATAGGTTCCATAATATCGAAGATTAGGACAACACTGATTTTATGTACAATTTAGAGACCAAGTGGCAGGTGTAAACTTGGGTGTCATAAATGCTAGTTATCCCCTAGGAGAGAATAATTGAAATTTTTAGTAAATTATTCCGCTTGTCAGCGTTAATGACTCAAGTGCTAGTTTTACTAGAACTAAGGTGGTACCACGGTTTATAATCGTCCTTTTTTAAGGATGATTTTTTTTTAGAGGAGGTTTTACTATGGATTCAAACAAAAATTATAAAGACACGTTATTAATGCCGGTCACAGATTTTCCAATGCGTGGGAATTTAGGTGTCAATGAACCCACTATTCAGGAACGTTGGGAATCCCTTCATTTATACGACTTATTGATGAAAAAAAATGATGGTCGTCCTACCTATGTCTTACATGATGGTCCTCCATATGCAAATGGATCAATTCATGCCGGAACTGCATTAAATAAAGTCTTGAAAGACTTTGTTTTGCGTTATAAAAATATGTCGGGGTTTACTGCTCCATATATTCCTGGATGGGACACTCATGGACTACCAATTGAAAATGCATTATCAAAAGACAAAAAAGTAAATCGAAAAGAAATCGATATTCCAAAGTTTCGTGAACTTTGTAAAGAATATGCTCTAGAACAAGTCGAAATTCAAAAAAAACAATTTCGACGTTTAGGTATTTTAGGAGAATGGGATAATCCTTATATCACGCTTGATAGAAAATATGAAGCTGCTCAAATTCGTATGTTCGGAGAAATGGTTGAAAAAGGTTTGGTATACAAAGGCTTAAAACCTGTTTACTGGTCTCCATCATCGGAATCTGCACTAGCAGAAGCAGAAATTGAATACTATGATGTAACGAGTCCATCTATTTATGTAGCAATGCCTGCAAAAAATACTAAAAACATATTTCCAAAAAATGCTGAGTTTTTAATTTGGACAACTACTCCTTGGACAATGCCTGCAAACCTTGCCATTGCTGTTGGTCCTGATATCGAATATTCACTAGTGAAGGCAGATAAAGACCGTTTGTTTATCGTTGCCAAATCTAGAGTTGAAGCGCTAAAAGAGATATTAGAGTTTGAAACCATAGAAATCTTACAAACCGTGTTTGGAAAAGAACTAGAAGGAATGACCTATATTCATCCTCTGTACAAAAGAATCTCACCAATTATTTTAGGCGACCATGTAACTACTGAAGATGGTTCAGGACTTGTTCATACCGCTCCAGGACATGGTGAAGATGATTTTATTGTCGGTCAAAAATATGGGCTAGAAGCGTATTGTCCAGTTGATTCTAAAGGGTTTATGACAGAAGAAGCTGGAGAACGGTTTAAAGGGTTGTTTGTGGATGATTGCAATGGCGAAGTTATTAAGGCATTAGATGAAGAAAAGGCTTTACTAAAAGTCTTATCGATCAAACATAGTTATCCTCATGACTGGAGAACAAAGAAACCAGTTATTTTTAGAGCAACTCCACAATGGTTCGCATCCATTGAAATTTTAAAAAATGATATTTTACGTTCAATCCAAGAAGTCAAATGGTATCCATCATGGGGCGATGTCAGACTTGGTAATATGATTAAAGACAGAGGCTCATGGTGCATTTCTAGACAAAGAACTTGGGGGGTGCCAATTCCTGCTTTTTATACTGAAAAAGGGACAGCGATTTTAGAAAAATCAGTCATTGAATACGTTGCTAAGATAGTCAGTGAAGAAGGAACAAATGCGTGGTTTATTCGACCAGCAAATGAATTATTACCACCAGGATTTACTCACCCAGACTCACCAAACAACATCTTTACTAAAGAAACAGATATTATGGATGTTTGGTTCGATTCTGGATCATCTCATCATGGCGCAATGATTGAAAGACGATTACCATATCCTGCAGATTTATATTTAGAAGGTTCTGATCAATATCGTGGTTGGTTTAATTCAAGTTTAATTACTGGAGTAGCGACCATGGGATGCAGCCCATATAAAACGTTAGTATCACATGGATTCATCATGGATGGTGAAGGCCGCAAAATGTCTAAATCATTAGGTAATACAGTAGATCCTAACAAGATTGCAAATACTCTTGGTGCTGATATTTTCCGCTTATGGGTCGCAAGTGTTGACTATCAAGCTGACGTTAGATTATCAGATGATTTATTAAAACAAGTATCTGAATCATACCGTAAAATCCGAAATACTTTCAAATTTATGCTCGGAAATTTATTTGATTTTGATTCGCAAAATAATCAGGTTACTTATGAAAACTTAACAGAAATTGATCAGTATATCATTGTTAAAACAAACAAGTTAGTTGCAGAAGTAGTCGACGCATATAACGAGTTTAAGTTTGATGATGTATATCGTAAAATTAATAATTATGTGAATTTTGTATCTTCTTTCTATTTAGACTTTACCAAAGATATTTTATATATTGAAAACGCGGATAGTATTGAACGAAGACGAGTTCAAACAGTGATTTTTCAAGTCTTTGACACTTTACTAAGACTACTTACGCCTTTAATCCCACATACAACATCTGAAGCCTACTTGTATTTAAACAATCACTCAGAAAAAGATGTGTATCTTTTAGACTTTCCAAAGGTTGTTGCATATGACATTGAACTTGAAAAAAGATATGATACATTTATGGAATTACGTGAAGTTATATTAAAAGCACTAGAGACTGCACGCGAAAATAAAGTAATTGGTAAGAGTTTGAACGCAAAAGTTATCATTTATCCAAAATCAAAGTGGCTAGATATTATATCTTCCTTGCATGTAAATTTCCAACAAGTCTTTATCGTATCTGAATTTGAAATTCAAAATGAAGGGTTTGGTCAGTTTAAAGCAGATGACATTAGTGTAGATGTTTATGCACATGAAGGAACAACCTGCGCTAGATGCTGGCAAGTTGTAAATACCGTAGATGAGGATGAACTCTGTCCAAGATGTCACGATATTATTCATCATTAACGAAATAAGTCGATTGATTAATCTCAATCGACTTTTCTTTGTTTGTATAAATTGACAAAACAGCCATATTTTAGTATAATAAACCGTATCTTTTTTATATAAATCTCAATTAAATCTAAACTATTAAGGAGAATAAATCCATGAATTTAAATAAAATGATTGACCATACATATCTAAAAGCTTTTGGGACAAAAAAAGAAATTGATGTATTACTAGATGAAGCTAAAAAATATCGTTTTAAGAGTGTTTGTATCAACCCTTATTATGTAAAATACGCAAAAGAACTATTAGAAGATTCTGAAGTACTTGTTTGCACAGTTATTGGGTTTCCTTTAGGCGCTAACACGGTTGAAACAAAAGTGTTTGAGACATTAAATGCGATTCAAAACGGTGCAGATGAAATCGATATGGTTTTAAATATCGGTGAAGTAAAATCGGGAAATTATGATTATATTTTATCAGAAGTAAATCAAGTTAAAAAAGCATGTTCTGGAAAGACCCTAAAAGTTATTATAGAAACTTGTTACTTGACTGAGTCTGAGATTATCTTAGTCAGTGAAACAATCGCAAAATCTGGTGCTAATTTTATTAAGACTTCTACTGGTTTTGGCCCACAAGGCGCTACATTTGAAAACGTAAAATTAATGAAATCACATGTTGGAAATAAAGAAGTCAAAGCGGCAGGTGGCGTGAAGACTAAAGAAGATGTCGAAAAAATGATTGAAGCTGGAGCTACTCGGATTGGGACTAGTAACGGGGTTGCACTCGTTAACAATCAAACTGGTAGTGGCTACTAATGTCTCCTTTTCAACGCTCGTTATTAATCGATTCAGCGAAAAAAGTTCAAACGATCAATGTTTTTCGGATTCTATTAAATGTTGTTATCTTTGATGCTTTTGTAGTAGCTGTATTTCTATTCGCGGAAGTTCCCTTTAATTTTCTAATTGGTAGTGTTATTTTTGTCATCTCCATTGGATATACCGTTCTTAAAGAATTTATGATTTTGAACAGAGTTAAAAAAATGACAAAGTTTCAGTATGATTTTTTACTTGAAAAACATCCTCAAATGAGCATTTACATACCATTAATTAGTCACGAAGGAAAAAAAAATCATCTTAAATCATCAGCACTTTATCTTGAGAATGATAATTTGTTTTTAGAAGCATTTAAACATCAAATGCTTTCAACAAAACCTTCAGATTCAATCACAGTACCTTATGGGACAGAGTTTATTATTACCTCAATGGAGCCAATGGATTTGAACGGATTAATCCATTATGCTGGCAATTTATTAGAATATGATTATGAATTTTATGTGCTTAATGAAAAAACCATCAATGATTTGATGGCTAAATATATAGTTAACGAAAGGAACATAGACAATGCCAACACCTCACAATAATGCCCTTGAAGGACAAATAGCGAAAACAGTTTTAATGCCAGGCGACCCTCTGCGTGCTAAATATATTGCGGATACATTTTTAGAAAATGTAATTGAATTCAATAATGTAAGAAATATGTTTGGCTACACAGGAACATATAAAGAAAGAGTAATATCAGTTATGGGCTCCGGTATGGGAATGCCTTCCATCGGAATTTATTCCTACGAACTATATAAATTTTATGGTGTCGAGAGAATTATACGAATTGGATCGGCAGGTGCTTATTCTCCTGATCTAAAATTATATGACACATTATTAGTGAAAGATGCTTGGAGTGAGTCAAGTTTTGCTAAATCGCAAAATAACGAAACAAAAAAAACATTAAAAGCTTCTCCTGAATTAAACAAAGAAATCGCTAAGAAAGCAAAAAAACTTCATATTCCAATTGTGATTGGCAGAGTTCATTCTAGCGATGTTTTCTATGCTGAAGGAGAAAATAAACACGAGTTTTACTTTGAAAAACATAAATGTATTGCAGTTGAAATGGAATCGTTTGCTTTATTCCATAATGCAAATGTGTTAGGAAAACAAGCTGCTTGTTTACTAACAGTATCCGATTCACTTGTATCACATGAAGTTACAACTGCTGAAGAAAGACAATCTGCATTTACAAATATGATGAAAATTGCATTAGAATTAGCCCAAAAGATGGATGTTTAAGACATCCTCTTTTTTCGGAGGAAGAATATGGAATTATTTACAACTAGCATAAATAAGATGAAAGTGCATTTCATTCGGATTGAAAAATTTAAAACCATCGGTGTCAGTTTGAAAATGATTTCAAATTTTGTTCCTGAAACTGTCAATAAACGCGTTTTAATTCCTCAAATACTACTAAGTGGGTCTTTGAATTTTCCAAATAAGCAAGCAATCCAGAAAAAACTAGATTATTTGTATGGAACTGATATTTTTGCATCTACGCAAAAAGTTGGCGAACAAAGTATTATCTCGTTTGATTTAATGATGGTTAACGAAAAATATTTGATAAACAAACCACTTTTATTAAGACAAGGATTTGCCTTGTTTTCGGACATTATTTTTAATCCCAAAAGACATTTAGGTTTGTTAAGGAAAGCCTCTGTAAATGAAGAAATAAGAATGCTAGATGAAGAACTTGAAGCACAATATAATGACAAAAATGAATATAGCTTTGAATTGTTTAAAAAGAAAATGTTTGATAATGAAACATATAAATTTTCAGCACGTGGTGATTTAAGTTCATTAAAAACAGAAAACCAAGTTGAATTAACCACCTACTATGACAATATGATTCATAGTGATATGAAAGAAATGTATATCATTGGTGATTTTGATCAAGAAGAAGTATCCAAATTAATTAAAGAATTCTTTGTGTTTAAAAATCCAATTTTGCATTGTACTTGGCTTGATTTAGAATCGACAAGTAGAACGACTGTTACGAAGGCTATTGATTACAGTGATGTTGCTCAATCGAGAATTACAATCGGATTTCGAACGAATATTCGTTCGACTTCAGAACTGTATTATCCGTTAGTACTATTTAACCTGTTATTTGGTGAAACTGATCAATCCATGTTATTTCAAACTGTAAGAGAGATACATCATCTAAGTTATTATGTTTCAAGTGCATATCAGCCTAATAAAGGCGTTCTTTTTGTATTTGCGGGTGTTGAAGCGCATAACGAAGAAAACGCGACTGAGTTGATTTTAGATTGCCTCGACAGGCTTCAAAACGGGAATATTTCCGATGAATCTATTTTCCTCGCAAAAGAGTATCTGATTAGTCGCCTCAAAAAAAACAATGATTCGATGGCATCTATCGTCGGACGAACTTTTATGAGTATGAAGTTATTTGAAAAGCCATATGACATTGATGACATTCTTACCCAAGTGAATAGTGTTACCAAAGACCAAATCCAAATTGCTAGTAATAGTCTTGTGCTTGATACGATTCATTTCTTTATGAAGGAGGATATTCATGAATAAACTTTCTTTAGAACCACTTCATGAGATCCTATATGAAGATGTTTTACCTTCAGGGCTTAAGGTGCTTATCCTCCCCAAAAAAGGATTTAGTCGCGTAAACGTCTCATTTCAGATTGCTTTTGGTTCTATTGATTTAGCTGCTAAATTAAGTTCTGGCGAAGAAACAGTATTACCAGAAGGTACAGCACATTTTTTAGAACATATGATTTTTGAAAACACAGAACTCGACGTTTCAAAGTCTTTTTCAATGATAGGCTCAAATGTAAATGCGTATACCACTTTTAACCGGACTGTCTATTACTTTTCAACGACAAAAGAAGTATTAGAACCACTAAACCTGTTACTAAATACAATTTTGCATCCAACATTTGATGACACTCATATCGAAAAAGAAAAATCAATTATTAAAAGTGAAATTCAAATGTATCAAGATGATCTCGAACAGTCACTTTATTATGATACGATGAAGAAGATGTATCATCAAAATCCAATTAGGTCAGATATTGCTGGAACACAGAAGTCGATACTGAATATTACTAGTGATGTTTTAAAAAAAGCATATGATATTTACTATCACTTGTCTAATTGTTTGCTTGTTGTATCTGGGGACGTTTCTAGCGAAGAAATCATGACGTACTTGTATAACCATGAAGTAAGCAAGATTGAAAAAATGAATGAACTAGAAAAACGGATTTGCAAGACTGAAAGTTCTGTTCTCAAACATCATTCATTTGAACTTAAAAAAGACGTGGTAAGTTCTATGGTTATGGTTGGAATTAAACTTGACTTGCGATTACTTTCAAATAAGGAAAAGGCGATTATTGAACTTCAATTTTTACTGATTCTAGACAACTTTTTTGGAAAAAGCAGTCCAAACTATCAAAAGTTAATAAGACGAAAATTAATCAACAATACATTTGACTACTCTGTTAGCGTTGAATCAACTTTTTTTCATATTTTGTTTTATACAGAGTCAAAAAGACCAGTTGCCATCATTGATGAACTCCGAAATATGTTTTCTAAAATGACTGTAGATTTGCTCGGCGCTGATCGTTTCGAAAATCAAAAACGCAAGATTATTGGTCAGTTTATCCAAATTTTTAATTCACCCTCAGAAGTGGCTCATTTACTTTTAGAATATGAACTAAAGGGATTACCACTTCCACTTTTGATGGAAGAAGTCGACAACTTAAAGATCAGTGACTTATACCCCTTGTTAGTACATTTTAAAAAAGAATCGATGATTGATTTTTATTATCATTCCTAGAATATTCCTTGTCCCTTGTTAAAAAATAAAAACAAATGATATAATAGGTTTATGAGGTATATATGAGCCAAACAAAAATATTTTTAAATACAAATGAAGAATTACGGATTTTGGAAGGCCATTCTTGGGTTTTCAGCAATGAAGTAAGTAAAATCGAAGGTCCAGTTGAATCTGGCGAAATTGTGGATGTATATTCCGCGAATTCGCTATTTTTAGGCAAAGGATTCTTGAATACTTTTTCTAAAATATTTGTGCGAATTATTTCAAGAAAAGATATTATAATTGATCGCAAGTATTTTAAAAACGCTATCAACGATGCCAACAAAAGACGAATCGAAATGGGATACGTTGATCATTATCGTGTGTTGTTTGCTGAAGCAGATTTTGTTCCTGGATTTATTGTGGATAAATATGGCGATTACTTATCTATCCAAATCTTATCCTTGGGCATTGAGAAGCGCAAACAAATGTTTATTGAGCTATTAGTAGAACTTTTTTCACCCGTTGGCATATATGAACGAAGTGATGTTCCTGTTAGAACGAAAGAGGGACTTGAACTTTTTAAAGGTGTAGTCTACGGAGTGGTTCCGGATGAAGTAAGAATTCATGAGCTTGACATTGAATTTGATGTGGACTTAAAAAACGGCCAAAAAACTGGTACATTTTTAGATCAATATCACAATCATCTTTTAATTCGAGATTTTGTAAAGGACAAAGAAGTCCTTGATTGTTTCTCACACATTGGTCAATTTGCTCTCCATGCTAAGAAAGTTGGCGCTGCTTATGTTGAAGCAGTAGACATATCAAATCCAGCTTGCCTTCAAATAAAAAAGAATGCCTATATAAATCGATTAGATATTTGTGTTACCCAAGCAAATGTTTTTGATCTTTTAAGACAATATAATAGTGAATCTAAAAAGTTTGATGTGATTGTCCTTGATCCACCTGCGTTCACGAAAACAATCAGTAAACTAGACAATGCGTATCGAGGATATAAAGAAATCAACTTACAAGCAATGAAGTTATTGCGTAACGGCGGTATTCTAATCACCGCTTCTTGTTCACATTATATGACTCCATCGCTTTTCTTTGAAATGCTCATCGATGCGAAAAACGATGCATTAAAAATGATTCAAATGGTCGATTTTAGAATTCAAGCAAGTGACCATCCAACTCTTCTTGGTTCTGAAGAAACCCTGTATTTAAAGCTCGCAGTACTAAGAGTATTCTCTTTATAAAGGACTGATTCTATGATTATTAGATCCATTGATTTTATTGGTAGTGCCGTAAATCCAAGTCAGTACCCAAATGACGAAATTCCAGAAATTGTTCTTTCAGGAAGAAGTAATGTGGGGAAATCATCTTTTATCAATGCCATGTTAAATCACAATAAAATCGCCAGAGTCTCACAAACACCAGGAAAGACAAGACTTATCAATTTCTTTTTAATAAATAAAGAATTTTATTTTGTCGATATTCCAGGCTATGGATATGCAAATGTTAATAAAGATATGCAACTTGCGTTTCAATCAATGATTGAAACCTATCTTAACCAATCTTCAAAATTAAAACTTGCCGTCCTATTACTAGATATTAGGCATACTCCTACGAATGATGACCTACTTATGAATTCTTATTATAAATCTAGAGGCATACCAGTTATGTATGTTTTGACAAAAGCAGATAAACTTTCCAATAACCAAAGATTAAAAGCAGTTAAGGCGATAAAAACAAAACTTGATTTTCAAGTTCAAGATAAATGGTTTTTGTTTTCATCTGTTACCAAAGAAAATAGAGATATAATTTGGGAATCCATCGAATTAGCGATTTTTGACTAACATTTCATTAATTGTTAGGAGGGACGAATATGTTACAAGACATTTATAATAAAATTGCTTCAACATATGATCAAGATGTATTAGAAATGAACCGACTAGAATTATTTCCATATGACCATTATGATGATCTTTTAACAACAATTTCTTCGATTATTTCTAGTCAAGATCATTTAGAAACTGTTCAAATATTAGATCTAGGGATTGGTACTGCAAACTTGTACTCAAAAGTAATGCCTGAACGGACCCAAGTCGTTGGGCTAGACTTTTCTAGACAAATGCTAGAAATCGCAAAATTAAAATGTCCAAATGTAACATTTGTTTGTCATGATTTTATGAAAGGATTACCAGAAGAGTATAAGCATTACAGGTTTGATTTTATTGTTTCAACTTATGCAATTCATGATTTAGATACCAATCAATTGCTTGATACAATCCATTATTATTTACAATTTTTAAACCCAATGGGAAAACTGATTTTAGGTGACAACCTGTTTTTAGACTATGAATCTAGTATAAGAACAAAAGAAAAATATTTAGACTCATGGAACGAGTTATCACATTATCACATCTATAATCAACTCGTCAGCAAAATTAATGCTAATCTATCTTTATCTTATATGAAATTATCTGTTTCTACAGGATTGATAATCATTGAAAATGTTCACGAATGTGCTTTACAATTCGAAGAAAATTTGGTACAATACGTTTCAAATACAATGAAGTGGAAGAGTAATCCTATTCGGAAAAAAAGCGAGTAAACGGTTGGTGTGAGTTTACCAAAGAATAGAATGAATGTCGCCATCGAGTAGATAAGATGAAATTAAGTAGTTTTATCCGCATCCTGCGTTAACGGAATAAGTGCTAGAAGTAATTCTAGAATTAAGGTGGTACCGCGCTTAGTCGTCCTTTTTTAGGGTGACTTTTTTTTATTTTTAGCAACCGGTAACGATGTCAAGGGATAAATAAATAAAAAAACAATAAAAAAAGACCAAAAGGTCTAAAACAAAGCATAACAAAAAAAGAAAACGGTAAAACAAGCCTAAGTGATTTAATTACT
>JAQUZN010000226.1 GCA_028691315.1 Candidatus Izemoplasmatales bacterium
GCCACTTTCTTCCTCGAGCATTTTGAAACGCTCTTGTTGCATGAGCATCTTGGATTTCCATCGTCTCAAGAAGGTAGTTGACAGCCGATGTTTCAAAGTAGTTTCGCACTTTTACCTACCTAACGCCGCAAATCACCGGCAGCAAAAAGCAGAGCGACGGAGGAACGGCGCTTTTTGCTGTCCGTGTGAATTTGCTTTGTTAGGTGTTATCTTCTATCTGACCAAGGTAACTCTTCGCCTCTCTCTTTTGCTTGGTCATACCACATGGTTTCGATATCTCTGGCTTCGGATGAGGAACATTCTTTCCAGCTTACATAAACGCTATCTCGATTATGTTCGGTAATGTATTTTAGGCCGGCTGTTCCGCCTGCTTCTCCTCTGTAGTAGTCGCTAAACCTTTTTCTAAGGCCATCCGATGCTTTTCCAACTTTCATCAATTTGCCTCGGTAGGTAATTTTATAAACGCCGGGACCTTTAGGTGCTTTTTGATCAAGGTAGGCACTTTTTAAAGATGCCGATCCCATGCCTGTTGCGTTTGAAAGTGCTCCCATAATGTTGTCAAACAAACCCATTTTGCTCTCCTTTTTGACACATAACATTTGCTTAACCTGTACTTGCGTTCCTGAGTGTAGCGAAGGATTGGCACATGTTTTTGTTCTCACGAAGTGAGAATTACAAAAACTGTGACAAAGCAATTATCAGGTTGAAGCAGTTGTTATGCCAAATTCCAATTGTTTATTACGAAATCAATGATTAATTTCTGTCGATTTGAGATTTCTACAGCAGTCCATCTGCCATCTTTTATGAGAACATCACGTATTTCTTGATGAGAGATATAATCGCAATCATATTTTTCAACTTCTTTTACTGGATCATTATTTCTTTTTTGAGAATTATTCCCCCAAGTAATTAAGGCAAGATTACCAATACAATTTAAGTATTTTTCTTTGAATTCTTCGCTGTATTCAATGAAATCTGGGTTCTGTGGAGTAATATGATCAATTGTGTTTTCTAGGTTTTTCTTTGCATATTTATTGGTGAAATCAATTGGTGAGACCATATGTAATTTTTTCATTTGGCGTTTATAGTTTTCATACTTCCATAAAACATACTTTATCCTGGAATCATAATGCCAATTATTTCTATCAAAATAAGCTTTACAATTTTTTGAAAATTCCCACCACCATTGAAAACCAGAATTTTGTATTTCTATAAGTTTTTTATTGAGATTTTCTATATCACCCTGATATTCTAATGTTATGCTTGGTATATTATCTGTTCGATAATCAGCAATAGTATAGATCATTTTGAAAAGAATGTTTTCCAATTGTTTAGCAATATTCTGGATTGCGTTTTCATTGCTTCCATTATAGCGATACAATTTTATAAATAACGGAATACTACTTGAATTTCTTAATAACAAGCAATCAGTTATGTGTGAATTGTAATGCGCCAATGATTCTATCTTTTTAATTGTAATAAATGATTCCTTTAAGTCATTGCAAAAGTTCTTTATATGTTTGCATTTATCAGACTTAATTTTCTGAATCCATGACTTTACACGATCAACACTTGTCCCACTCAATGAAAGATAAGCTGTGCAATGATAATTCAATATAGTGTCTTCATCATATGATATCTCTTCAGATATTTTATAAATATCAGAGAAAATATTTTCGATTTGTTTAATATCTGCTTCTGCTGATTTTAAATCAAATGAAGCAGAATAAATCTTATGCATTAGATATGCTTTTATTTTCTCAAGAGATGTCAAATCTTTTCCTCGATCATTTTGAAATGCAAATATTTGGGTGGCTTGTATTTTATCATTAACTTTAAATGTTGTAATTATTGTATTATCAAGACAATCTTTCAATTTAATAATATCTTCAGTAGTTAGTTTTTCTAATTCATTTTTGTAATAATCGTATGATTTCTGAACTCTTTTTATCGATGCCGATTGAGCAGTTATATTGTTATTATTTTCATAAATAATCTGATGAAAATCAGAGTTATCATATGAAACGGATTCAAACTTGGAGCATTCATCCTTAACTAGGTAATTTTCTTTCAATCTATTAATTCGTATTTCTTTTCCATCTAAATCGATGATTTTTTCGCCTGATTTCTCTCGTTTTTCAAGCTCAGAGATTAATGAACTCATAAATATTATAACTGTCGTTAATCTTTGTTGACCGTCAATAATCCAGTACTTATTTGAATTGTGTTTATCTGTTTCGAATAGAAAATGTCCTAAAAAATATGTCTTTCTTTGTATTTTTCCATCGATTTCAATTCGCGTAAATTCAATTTGATCCCGCAAATCATTCATAAACTGCATTACCTGTTTTCTATCAGAATCAACTTCCCACGAATAAGCTCTTTGATAAGAAGGTACTGCAAATTGAATATCAGATTCATCAAATATTTTTTTAATCGTTGTTGTATCCTGCATTTTATTTTACCTTATCAATGATTTAAATGACTTTACCACCGCAACGCGGTGTGGGCATAACAAGTTATTATACAGTTCTGGACATCATAACAGCATCCCGGGTGTGCTGTCAAATTCGGAAGTTTGACAGTTTGACTTGAATTTTTTCTATTTAAAGTCGCTTAAGCGGCTATTTTTTTTATTAAATTTTTTAAAAATAAATGTGGCGACTTTTGGCGATATGTGGTATAATAAAGGGAGGA
>JAQUZN010000046.1:0-9304 GCA_028691315.1 Candidatus Izemoplasmatales bacterium
CGCCACCACCCATAATATTTATTGTATGGTCGGCGTCTTCTCCTTCATACCAGAGGAGAATAGTAATTTTCATGATTGTACCTGGTTGAAATGAATTAAACTCTTGATACATAACCTCGTTAAGAGCGTAGAATGCTGATGTTAGCGGTTCTAACTGCCCTGGAGCTACCCCTTTTGAAGTTTGGACTTTTGCATAAGTTGTTCCAACTTCATCAATGATAACTCTAAACCTTACGGCTTGATCTGCACCCTTAGTTGTAGATATTACGTTGACTGATGCATTTAAATCAACCGGATAATCTCCTAAATTCTGCAAGTAGAATGTGTAAGCTAAATAAGATTCTCCATTATTTGATCCATCAACGGTTGTTACAACTTCATCTGACGGTATACAGACTGAAGAACCTAAAGTAAATGCTGAATATTGGGTTCCACATAATGCTGTCATTCCATCTTTGATATCGACTTTTTGAGCCATGAGTCTGTTTGTGTAGTCTTTAGTAGCGAAATCATCATATAAGGTGATTTGCGCGTTCTGAGCTGTTTTTGAAGCAGCTACTGTCATGTTACCTACTACTTCTCCATAGTACGATATTGCGAAGATTAAGAATGTTAGAACAGCACTTACGACGATCCCCAAGCGACTAGCCTTTGCAATCCTCATTGCTTTTGATGCATAAATTACTCTTTCGGCTAAATAAACTTTTTGACTCATACTTAAGTGCAATCCCTCCCGTCTGGGTCAGGGTTGGCTATAAAAAAAAGCCACTACCCTTTGAAGACTAGTTCATTTTCCTATCTCTATAAAACAAAAAACCTATAGAAATAAAAAAATGCCCTCATCTTAAATAAGATAACGGCAACTGGCTACCATCTTGCGAAGGCCCTATAGCTTTGCGTCACTAACTTTCGCTAGTTTTGCTATTTACACAGTCATTATATAACACGGTATTTCATTTGTCAAGAACTTTTACTCAAAAATTTTATTTTTTTTTGTTATTTATTACAAAGAGGCTTTTATCACCTAAATCTAGAGATTTCTAAAGCCTCTTCACAATAAATAATAATATATATTTAAGGAAAAAAGGAAATTATTTTTCGATAAACTTTAAAATTTCTTTTGTAAGGTCGTCTGGTTTATCTACTAATGGTGAATGTCCACACTCTTCAAAACGAACATATGTTGAAACAGTCTCTAAAGCCTTAATGTTTTCTAAGATCATATATTCTGGTACAGTAATATCTTTTGTTCCCCAAATATGAAGCACAGGCATCGTGACATTATGAATTGTCTTTTCACCATCTTTATAAAAGTTAGCAACATCACTCATATTTTGACTTGCAAGTGCAAAATCAGCATCTGCTAAATTGCGTTGTTTTAAAGATTCATTAATATACAAGAATGTTTCTTCTTCTGTTGGTTTGTTTACTGTATAAATAGTAATATCAAAGATATATTTCACAAAAGCAAAATTCTTGCCACTTTGTGCTTCTGCGAGTGGTTTAACTTGGATAGGATCAAGCGCCATTTCATCAGCATTCACATAAGCTGCGCCAACAATTGCTTTTCCAGATTCATCTTTTTTAAATACTGGATACCCTTTATGTGTACTTGAATTAATTAAAACTAATTTTTCAACTCGTTCTGGGTAATGGGCTGCAAGTTCCATTGCAACTCCGCCACCAAGCGACCAGCCTACAATAAAAGCTTTTTCAATGTGAAGTGCATCCATAAATAATTTAATGTCTTTTGCGAAATCTTTTAAAGAAAGTACTCTTTGAAAATAAGTTGAATCGCCATAGCCTCTTAAATCCATTGCATAAGTATGAATATCTTCAGGTAAGCGATTGAATAAAGGAAGATAATACATCGAAGACGAAAAATTCCCGTGAATCAAAATTAAAGTCTTACTGCCAGATCCTTTTTCTAGGTATGCTAGCGTTTCATTATTCGCAAGATGAATATACTTTTTGTTCATAGTAAATCGACCTTTCTTTCTATCTATAATATATAAGTGGTGTCTTTCACACCAAAAAAGCCTGTAATTAAGGTTGTAAAAAGTAATGGTTTTTCATACATTGACGCATGGCCAGCAAAGGGAATTTTCATCCAAAGTGAGTCTTTAATGTGTGATTGTAAGTAATCTTGGTTTGGAAGAGGTGTTAAGTAATCTTCTTCTGCGGAAATAATTAATGTAGGACATATAATTTTATGCAAATCATCGCGTACATCATAGGATTCAGCACTTAAAGTCAAACGTTCCATTTGATCTAAAAAAGTCGCATTTGAAAAAATCGGAATTAATACTTGTTCTCTTTTTTTCATCCAATCTAATCTTTCCTCATAAAAATGTGGCGAATAAATCACAGGAATTGTGGTTTTGTAATAATGAGCACCATCCCTTGTCTTTCCAGTCGCAATCCAGGACCTACCAATCTCTTTTAACCAAGGGCTTGTATTAGCTGCTGTATTGAAAAGAAGGAGTCTAGAAACGATATTTGCGTGCTGAATGGCAAATAGCAAAGCTACTTCGCCACCATAGGAAATACCTACAACATTTATCTTGTCAATATTTAAAAAATCTAAGAGAGCTTTAACTAGTTCAACTTGGATTCTCTGAGTATAAGTTTCACCAACAAGTAAATCACTAGTTCCTTGATCAAAAAAATCAACACGAATTACTTTAAAATGTTCTTTCAAAGTAGGAATAAATGGTTGCCAAGATTTAGTTGACATCATAATTCCGTTTAATATAATTAGTGGAAATCCTTCACCATCGATTTCAAAATGAACCGATTTTCCTTTATAATTAAAAGAGCTCATGAAGATATCCTGCTTCAATTGCTTGACGAGTTAATTCTTGTCTAAATTTTGGATGCGCAATCGAAATTAATTTTTTAGCACGTTCTCTAATATTTGTACCTCTTAATGATACCATACCATATTCTGTCGCGACAAAATCCACATCATTACGTGATAATGAAACAGCAGCACCTGGTTTTAACATTACAACGATTTTTGATACTTCTTCTTTTTCTAGAGTTTCAGGATTTCTAACCCAGGCAGTAGAATATAGAGCCATAAAACTTCTACCGTTCTTCGCATTTTGTGCACCAACAGCTGTATCACTTTGTCCACCAGTTCCTGAAAATTGTTGTGTCCCAATTGATTCGGAAGCACATTGACCTGTTAAGTCTATTTCTATCGTAGAATTGATTGAGACTTGATTATCGTTTAGTCCGATAATTGCTGGATCATTTACATATCCACCATTTAAAATCATTACTGATGGATTGTCATCAATAAACTCATAAAGTTCTTTTGTTCCCAGAGCAAAACAACAAACATGTTTTCCCGGAAGTAGAGATTTCTTCTTGCCATTAATAACTCCGGCTTTAATCAAATCCATCATTCCACTAGTAAACATTTCTGTATGAATTCCTAAGTCTTTTTTACCAAATAATGCTTTTGAAACGGCATTTGGAATACCACCAATTCCTAGTTGAATAGTATCGCCATCATGAATTTCAGATGCAATCAAATTACCAATTAAAGTATCTTTTTCATTTGGTTCAGCGTTTGGAATTGTAGGAGCTTCATAACTTGTTTCAATAAGATAATCTATATCGCTAATGTGAACTTCCATATCGCCAAATGTTCTTGGAAAATTAGGATTGATTTCAATTGCGACAATTGAAGCCGCAACAATCATCTCTTTTTCATACACATTTGATAAAGACAACGAAATAAAACCATTTTTATCAGGCGGTGTTGCCGCTCCAATAAAGAGGTCGGGTTTTTTATAATCTAAACGTTTTTTTCCAGCAAAATGCAAGTGATTCGGAATAAACGATATATTTCCATGTGAGTGCGCTTTTCTTAATGTCCCTGAATAAAACCAAGTATCAAGAAAAAACGAAGTTTTGTATTTTTCATTCATATAAAATTCACCATTTACAAATGGCAAACAGTTAGTAACAGTAACATTTTTCACACGATCAGCGATTGTATGAAGGTGAGTCATAAACATTTGTGGTTCTGCCGCAGCCATACCAACGACGATGTCAAAATTTGGCTGAATTAGATTTAATATTTCTTCAAGTTGAACATAACGTGGTTGTTTCATGGTTTTTCCTCTTTTCTAGGTAATGGTGAAGAGGAGGACATAAGCCCTCCTCAACGACCAAGGAATTAAAAATTATTTAGCTTCGATTTCTAAGATTGTTTCAATTTCTCTGACTTTTGTAAATGTTTCAGAAGCATATGATGTTTCTACAACATCTGTTGTTGCTGGGTTATCTCCAACAATTGTAGTAAAACCGTATTTTAGTAATGACATTGAAGCAATACCCCAACGTTTTCCACCAGTAAAGTCTACAGTTCCCCCCATAGGAATACTAATAGGAGTTTCTTCCATAGCAGCGATGTATGATGCCCAAGTTAAGTCTTCGCCATTAGCGGCAACTCTTTTTAAGCCTTCAACAAATACTGTAGCTGCAATATATCCAGCAATTGCGAATGAATTTCCTTTATATGCATTTCTTGTAGCTTCTGGAAGATCTGCTTGGTCCATACAAGCGATGAATTCGACAACGTCAGCTTGACCTTTATCAGAATACAAGTCAACCCATGCATTTGTGTAAATAGCACGAGATTCAGAATATTTTAAATGGTCAACTGCAGTTACGTCAGCATTAACATATGATGTAAATACAGGAACTTCTAGAGATTGGTCATACATTGCGTTTAGTGTGTAAGCAAATGGGGCTTGGTTCATTGCTAAAATAACTGCACCAACGTTAACTGATTTAAGAATAGAAACAGCACTTACTGCTGTATCAGCAGTAACAGGAATATATAATATTCTTGAACTTTCAATTCCTAAACTAGCCATTTCAATCTCAACTCCAGCTTTGATTGAATTTCCAACGTCATCATTAGTATATAATACACCAACTTTAGCTGTCGAATCAAGTAAAGCATCATTAGTAGCTCCAAATAAAGCTTCTTTGAAAACACGTGCAGTCATAATACGACCATCTGTCAAATAGATTGGTTGAACTGCCATGATAGGATTTCCTACAGTTTCAGCAAAGTATAATGAGTTGATTCCTGTTGCTGCATAAACCATTGGAACACCTTTTTCTTGAATGTACCCAAGTGTTGCACCGACAGTTGGAGTTCCAAAATGTCCAACTAAAGCGAATACTTCGTCATCTTCTACTAATGTTTCTGTGTCAGTAACACCAAGTTCAGCATTAAATTGATCATCATAAGTGATAAAGTTAATTGTTCTGCCATCGATACCGCCAGCGTCATTCACTTGTTTGAAGACTGCTTTTATAGCGTCGTTAAATGGGATACCTACGGATGCGAAATAACCAGAAACTGCTGCGGTATTTCCAACTGTAATTGTTGTATCTGTGACTCCTTGTACATATGCAGCAGCGCCAGAAGTTGTAACTGTCGTTGTTGTAGCTGTAGTAGTAGTCGTTGCTGTAGCAGTCGTATCAGCTACACATGCTGTGAGCGTGAATGCTGCCATCATTGTTAAAACAAACAATACTAATTTTTTCATATTTTCTCCTTTTTCTTTTTTTTGTATTTGAACCGGCTTTTTGATACCGGCATTTACCTAATATTATCCGCCAAGATATGCTTTGGCGAGTTGGTCGTCTTTTAATAATTCTTCTGAAGTACCCTCAGTTTTTACTTTCCCTAATTCTAGAACGTATACATAATCTGCGATTTTTAGCGTTTGATATGCATTTTGTTCTACAATTAAAATCGTCGTACCGTTCTTTTTAATTTTTTCAATTGTTTTGAAGATTCCCTGAACAATAAGTGGGGCAAGCCCTAATGATGGCTCATCAAGCAATAATAATTTTGGTCTCCCCATTAATGCTCTACCAATAGCTAACATCTGTTGTTCTCCACCAGAAAGCGTAGAGGCTTGTTGTTTTCTTCTTTCAAATAGAACTGGAAACATTTCATATACTTCTTTGATTATTTCATTTCGAAGTGATTTAGCACTTCTTTTCACTCCATCTTTACGAATGGATTTAATGGAGTACGCACCAACAAGTAAATTTTCTTCAACAGTGAGTCCCTTTAATATAAGCCTTCCTTCAGGAGACTGAATAATTCCTTTAGAAGCTAATTTATATGGTTCTAGATTGGTAATTGGTTCACCATTAAAAAGAATTTCTCCAGATTTTGCTTTTACAACACCATTGATAGTTCGAATTGTTGAAGTCTTGCCAGCGCCATTTGCGCCGAGGATTGCAACGATTGTACCTTCTTCTACAGAAAGATTTATCCCCTTAATGGCGCGAATAATCCCGTAATCAACAACTAGGTTTTTAATTTCAAGCATTTTTGCCATTTTATTCTCCTCCTAAATAAGCTTCACGAACAAGTTTATTTTTTTGAATTTCAGAAGGTGTTCCTATGGCTAGTTTTTTACCAAATGAAATAGCACAAATCGTATCACAGATTTCCATCACAAGTCCCATGTCATGTTCTACAAGGAATATTGTTGTATGGTAATCTTTTTGGATTTTCTTTATTGTTTTGGCAAGGCTTACTGTTTCTGTGTCATTTAGTCCAGCAGCTGGTTCATCAAGGATAATTAATGTTGGATTGACCATAAGGGTTCTTGCTAATTCCACTTTTTTTAGAATACCATATGGTAAACCAAGTGGATAGAAATACTGATAATTGGCTAACTCCAAATCTTCAAGAATTTTTTGAGCTTTTTTTTTCATAACAATTTCTTCTTGACGAAGTAATCGTGAATTGAAAAGATGTCCAAAGAATCCACTTTGATATTTGGTATGTGCCGCAACCAATAAATTTTCAATAACATTAAGTTCCCATATTAATTCAACGTTTTGGAATGTTCTAACAATACCTTCTTTGATAACATTATGAACTTTGTAATCGTTTAGATTGATTGCTTCATTTAAGTGATTTCGATAGATCATTGTTCCATGTGTTGGTTTATAAAATCTCGTAATACAGTTAAATACAGTTGTTTTTCCAGCACCATTTGGTCCAATTAATCCGAATATTTCACCTTTTTTGACTTCAAAGCTTAAATCATCAACTGCTTTTAAGCCACCAAAGTGCATTGATAAGTGATCTAATTTTAAAACTACCTTTTCGTTAATTTCTTCACTATATTTGCCAACAGCATTCTCAAATGATCTTAGTTTTGGACCAAGTAATTCTAGTTTCTTTTGGCTTTGAGTTATTTTTTTCTCAATTGAGTTTTTTTGTTTTGAGACAGTGTGTTCAAATTTGTCAATTTGTTTTTTGGTTTTTAAATCATAATTTGTTTTTTGCATTTGATAAAATGTTTGATAATCAGTTAAAGCATCCTTTTCAACATTTTCAGGATAAAACTTCAATTCATTTTTCTTGAGTTCTTCACTAAATTGCCTTTGAAGATTTTGAATTAAGCTATTTCCTTGTTCTGTATTCATTTGTTGTTTACGAAGAATAGTTTGCTTCAAAGCTCGTTCTTTCCAATAATATTTCCCCTCGATTTGCTTTTTTGCATATTCGAAAGATTCTTTTACATATGAAGAATCAATATGTGCTTTGATTTCATACGGTAAAATTAATTGATTAAATTTCAAGTCAAGATTTTGTTTTTTAACGAGTAACTGCATCTCTTTCTTTTGAATATATTCAGGGAGATAATTTCTAAAGAAATCTTGGCTAGTTTGAAATTTTTTAATCTGTGCAGCAACAACTATTTTACTGACACTATTCCATATCTTTGCCATACTTAAACTCCCTCCTTTGCTTTTTCCATTTATTGAATAATTGAGTTAGTTTTACTTTTAAAGACATTACTAACCGTACCAATCCACCAGGATAAAACATAATTACGACAACAATCAATATTCCATTAAAAACAATACTGACAGCTGGGTTTTCAATAAAGAAAGGAATTTGTTGTAAAACGGACAAGTTTAATCCAAAAATCATAAATGTTCCTAAGACAATTCCATATATAGACTGAGACCCGCCTACGATTACTGCAGCTAGAATATTTAAAGAAAATCCGAGTGTCCAAGTTGATGGAATCGTAAAGGAGATATAACTCATATAAATTACACCACCAAGTAGTGCATAAACAGTTGAAATGATAAAAGCTAATAATCGGTACTTAAAAACACTAACTCCCATTGCTTGTGCAGCAGATTCAGAATTGCGCATTGCAAGCATCGCTCTTCCGGTAGGACTTTTAATGATATTTAAGGTAAATACCATCATCAAAAACATAACAAATGCCATAATGATAAAAATCGTATTATTATTAATTGAAATATAGTTACTGAATACAACGATGCTGTTAATTCCTAAGCCATTCGTTCCATTAGTTATTGCAGAAGCATTCTTAAAAATTTCGTTCAATATTTCCGAAAGGCCGAGAGTAATAATTGCTAAGTACATACCTTCTATTCTTAAAGATATAAATCCTACAATAGTACCGATAAGAACTGCGCCTAAAATGGTGATAATTATAATCAGGAAAATAGAGAATCCGTTGTGATTTGTCAAATACCCCAATAAATAGGTGCCTACACCGACAAATCCTGCAGTGCCTAAAGACGCAAGTCCAGCATACCCTAACAATATAGAGAATCCAAGAGCTACGATTATATAAATCATCGTTAAACCAAACGCACGCATTACAGCAACTGGTATACTTATACCAATAAGTTGTAAGAACTGAACAAGTAACATTAATAATGTGATAAGGAAAAATCCAAAATAAGGATGATTCGTAATTGACTTAATTTTCGCTTTTCTTTGAGCGCATACTTGTAATTTACATAACATTTTCTACACCTTCTTCGCAATTCTTTTTCCGAATAAGCCAAGAGGCTTGACCAAAACGATTACTAATATAAAAATATATACAACAGCATTTTGCCATAAGGGAACAATAAAAGAAAATAATCCAGTAAGAATTGGAATAAGGATACTAGCGAGAAGTGGCCCTACCAAGGACGAAAATCCCCCTAGAATCGCTGCCATAAAGCCATTCACCTGTGTTGGAACCATAAGGCTTACTGTGATTTGTCCAGTACTTGGGGTTAGAATAACAGCTGCGACACCGCCTAAAGCACCTGCAATTGCCCAGCTTAAGGCAGTAATCACTCTTGTATTTACGCCCATCATACTGGCAACTATTTCATTCGAGGCTGTGGCTCTAACACCTAGACCCCATTTTGTAAATCGAAGTGCTGAAAAAAGTGTCGTTAATAAAACTATTGTAATTCCTAA
>JAQUZN010000046.1:9404-12291 GCA_028691315.1 Candidatus Izemoplasmatales bacterium
TTTTCTAGTGCAAGATGAAGCGATAAAATCTGATCAATTTGACCAATATGTCCATAATCTTCTAAGTAAATCGTTTGATTGCTATTTAAACCATAATCCTTTAACAAAGATTCGTGTCCTGAACGTTTAATATGAAGAATAGCCATGAAGTCGATATCTTTCTTTGAATATCCAGATTTTCGTAATGATTCATCAATACACTTATACCAATTTGGCATTGAAACTTCATTTAGACGATTTTTCATTTTAACTGGATCCATTAAGCGAAGTGATTTTTTTGCTTCTTCTAAATTCTCTGTTGTTATTGGATTACAAATTCCACCAATCTCAACACCAGCGGTTCTAGATAAAGAGCCATCTCCAATAATATGTGAACCAAGCAATAAGTTTTTACCATAGTTTTTCTTGAGAATGATGGCTCCGCCACCTGCACCAAGATTAAACATCATTGACATATTTTTATCAGTATAGTCAACAAAATCACCATTACGATATCCGCCCACAACCATTATTGTATTTAGCTCATCATCAGCGATTAATATATCTTTTGCTATTTTGAGAGCAGAAACCGTTGTACAACAACGATTTTGAACATCAATTCCCCAGGCGTTCGTTGCGCCAATTTGATCTTGGATGTATAATGCGGAAGTTGTAAGTGGGTATTCTTTCCACTCTTCACCAACACATAAAACAACATCAATCTCTAAAGGGTCAACACCTGTATTTTTTAAACAATCAAGAGCAGCGTAAACTCCCATTTGTTGTGTGCCATCTAATTCACCGGGAATTGACTTTTCCCTAATTCCTAATTTTTCAATGACAGCTTCTTCACTCCAAACACCACCAGTTTGTAAGCTTATTTCTTTTGCGGTCATTCTACCTTTAGGGATATATATTCCCGTTCCAACAATTCCTACAGTTGGTTTTTGCATATTTTTCACTTCCTTCTAGTATGATGATATTAATTTATAAACGCATACCACCGGTTACGTTTAAAGTATGTCCCGTAATGTAAGATGAGTCACTACTTGCTAAAAACACTGCAGCTTTAGCAATTTCTATAGGGCACCCTAAGCGCTTTAACATCGTCATTTGTGCAAATTGGTCTAGCAATTCTTGAGGTACGGTTTTTAAGATATCAGTCATAACATATCCTGGAGCGATGGCATTTACACGAACTGGAACACCTTTTCGTGCAAATTCTTTTGCCCAAGTCATTGTCAATCCAATTACTCCCGCTTTTGAAGCGGCATAATTTGCTTGTCCAATATTTCCAAACAAACCAACTACAGATGAAATATTAATGATAGATCCTCCGCCTATTTCCTCCATTTGTGGTCCTACATAACGAACTAAATTAAATAGCCCTTTTAAGTTTACATTTAAAACAGCGTCCCATTGATCATCTGTCATTTTTCTTGTCATGGAATCTTTTGTGATGCCTGCATTATTAACTAAAATATCAATATGTCCAAACTTTTCAATGATTTCATCATAAAAAGCTTTGCATCCAACTGTATCTGTAACGTTCAAAGTATATGGAAATACATTTTCTTGTTCATATGCTGGAGTTCCCATATCAGCAGCAATAACTTTTGCTCCTTCAAGCGCAAATGCTTTGGCAATTTCTGCACCAATTCCCTTTGCACCGCCAGTAACAACTGCAACTTTACCTTCTAATTTCATAATATTCTCCTTTATCTCTTAATGACGACAGCAGTTCCCATACCGCCACCGATGCATAGACTTGCTAATCCTGTATGTAAATCTCTTTTTATCATTTCATAAATCAATGAAACAATAATTCTATTTCCACTTGCACCAACGGGATGGCCAAGTGCAATGGCACCACCATTCACATTAGTCATTGAATAAATATTCGATTCTTGTACTTTATGTTCTAGTGATAACTCTTTTACTACTCCAATTGACTGAGCAGCAAAGGCTTCATTTAATTCTATCAATTCTATGTCCGATAGTTCTTTATGTGCATTTTCCAGCGAATGTCTAATTGCTGGGACTGGTCCCATTCCCATATATTCTGGATCGACTCCGCCTTGTCCAACGCCGATTACTTCACAAAGCACTGGTAAACGATACTTATTAACCATCTCTTCAGAAGCTAAAATTGTAAAACTTGCACTATCATTAATTCCTGATGAGTTTCCTGCGGTTACGGTCCCATCCGCTACAAAGGCAGCTCTTAATTTTGCAAGTTTTTCAATTGATGTCACCCTGTTAGGGTATTCATCTCGGTTAAAGGAAATTGTTTCTTTCTTTGTTTTAATTGAGATAGGAATAATTTCATCATCAAATCTTCCTGCATCAACTGATGCAATCGCTTTTTCTTGTGATGAAATAGCGAACTTATCTTGTTCTTCTCTAGAAATATGATATCTTGATGCAATGTTTTCAGCGGTAACACCCATATGCATATTACCAAAAGCATCAGTTAATGCATCACCAATCATATGATCAGTTAGTGCAAAATCACTCATTTTAACGCCATCACGAATTCTAGAAGAAACTAAGTATGGTGCTCTGCTCATAGATTCGACACCACCTGCAACAACAATACTTGAAAAACCAGCTTGAATCCCTACAAATGCATTTAAAACACTTTTCATTCCACTTCCGCAAAGCATATTTAATGAGTATGCGGGAACTGATGCAGGAATTCCGGCTTTAATTGAAATTTGCCTTGCAATTCCTTGACCTAAGCCAGCTGATAAAATATTTCCAACGATTACTTCGGAAATAGCTTCAAGAGGCAAATTAAGATCATCAAGCATTTTTTTGAGAACTTGCGAACCTAAGTCTGAGGCGTGAACATCTTTTAAAGATCCTAAAAAACTACCAATGGGGCTTCTCGCAGCAGCGACAATAA
>JAQUZN010000227.1 GCA_028691315.1 Candidatus Izemoplasmatales bacterium
GAAATTAAGCACTTTTTGTCTATGTCAACTAAACGGTAAAAACGATTAATTCCAGCACTAGATGGAGATTCTAACCATGTTTCAATTGTTATTTTTTGATTTATGATTGGCAACATATTGATTTCTACCATCAGCCTAGTTACGACCCAAAATAATCCGATTTGATTCATATCCTTGAAGCCAAATCCCAGTAAATATCCATGCTTATCCGAAGCATTTTGAATTTTTTTTTGAAGTATTTGAATACGAATACGTCCAAATTCATCTACTTCGTTATCATTTACAGTAAATGTTTCAAAATAATGTTTCATCTTGATCCTCTTTTTTTATTTACTGGCCTAATTAAACTATGTGAATCAAACCCAATCAAATCGGTTCTTTTTGCGGCTACTAATGCTTCATATACCAAATCATAGTTTCTAGGATTTCGGTATTGAATTAAAGCTCTTTGCATTGCTTTTTCATGATCAGTTCTCGCTACATATAAGGGCTCATTGTTTCTTGGGTCAATACCAGTATAATACATCATTGTTGATAGTGTCATTGGTGTTGGATAGAAATCTTGGACTTGTTCAGGATTATATCCTAAATCACGGATATATTCGGCAAGAATGATGGCGTCTTCTAAAGTTGAGCCAGGATGAGAACTCATTAAATATGGGACAAGATATTGTTCTTTTTTAACAAGTTTACTAATCTCATAGAATTTTTTTACAAAAGCATCATAGAGTTCTTTTTTTGGTTTACCCATTTTGTCCAGTACACGTTCAGATACATGTTCTGGCGCAACTTTTAGCTGTCCAGAGACATGATGCTGTATCAATTCTGTCATGAAGGATTCATCTTTGTCATACATAACATAATCATACCGAATACCACTACGAACAAATACTTTCTTGATTCCATCTAGTTCTCGTAAACTACGAAGAATGTTCAAATAGTCTTGATGGTCTACAATTAAGTTTTTACATGGTTCTGGATGCAAGCATTGTTTCGTTTTACAAACACCTAAAGTTTCTTGTTTTTCACATGACTTATGATAAAAATTAGCAGTCGGGCCTCCAACATCATGAATATATCCTTTAAAGTCTTTATCACTTTTTATGATGATTGCTTCATCCATTACAGATTCTTTGCTGCGTGAAGAAATCATTCTTCCTTGATGCATTGTTAATGCGCAAAATGAACAGCCACCAAAACACCCTCTGTTAATCGTAATTGAATATTTGATTTCATCCATTGCTTTGATATGACCCTGCGCTTCTAATAGCGGATGTGCATCTCGCATATATGGAAGTGAGTAAATTTCGTCCATCTCGAAGGATGTTAAAGCTGGTTGAGGAGGATTTTGGACAATACTAAATATACCGTAACTTTCGACAAGTGGTTTCGCCGTAATTGAATCTGTATTTTCATATTGAGTCATGAATGATTGATTTGCTTTTTTAAAGCTTTGAGTTACTTCTTCATAGGTAGGCATAATGTATGATTTTTGTGGAATATAATCCTGATTCGCAGTTTTAAAAACGGTACCTCTTACAAAGATAATATCCGAAATGCTCATCCCCGAACTTAATGCATCAGCGATTTCAACGATTGATAACTCCCCCATACCGTACACTAATAAATCAGCCTTAGAATCGACTAAAATACTTTTGCGATATCGATTATCCCAATAATCATAGTGGGAAAAACGTCGTAACGATGCTTCAATTCCACCGATGATAATCGGTGCTTCATTATCGATATCTTTAATAATATTGCTATATTTAATGACCGCTCTATCTGGACGTTTTCCCATAATTCCGCCTGGAGTATAATAGTCCACAGTACGCCTTCTTTTTCCAACAGTATAATGATTAACCATTGAGTCGATATTTCCAGAAGATACTAGCCACCCTAGCCTAGGTTTTCCAAATTCTAAAAAGGATTCTTTCTTATGAATATCTGGTTGAGATAAGATACATACTTTGTATCCATGTCTTTCAAGTAATCTTGTAATAATTGCCACACCAAAAGAGGGGTGATCACAATATGCATCTCCCGAGACAAAAACAAAATCAGGAATATTAATTCCTCGTTCCATCATCTCACTTCTATTTATAGGTAAAAACGGCATAGATTACACCTCATATTCTGAAACAATTAGTTTTAATTCGTGACGTATTTCTTTATAATTTGGAACATATTTTTCTAGTACTTTGTAAAAATTCTTTTGGTGTCCAATTACTTTCAAATGAACTAGCTCATGGCATAATATCGCATATAAATATTTTTCATCAAAACGAGCTAGAATAGAATTTAGCTTGATAATACGTTTGGTTACGTGACAACTCCCAAATTGTGTTTTCATTTTTTGGGACTTTAAAATCAGATTATCAATATTGATTTCTTTTCCTAACGATAACTTCAAATTGGACAAAAAATGACTCGTTTTTTCTAGTAGCATTTTTTGATAGAAACTTTCAACATAACTTAGATTCATCTCACCAGTTGAAGATAAGAATAAAATCGTATCACTAACGATATGTATGCTATTTTTCTTTGATTTTTGAATTTCAAATATGTAGTCTTTCCCAAACAAAAGAAAAAACTCTTGACTAAAAAGAGGTTTTTTTTCTGCAGAAGAAATCATTGTTAATATCCTTTTTTCGTGTTTTTTGATAAATTGGATAATTTGAGATGTCTCCA
>JAQUZN010000228.1 GCA_028691315.1 Candidatus Izemoplasmatales bacterium
GGCGTTCAGTATAATGGCAAATACTATGCATATCCAAGTTTGCTAGAACCTTCAACAATGTTATTTTACCGAAATGATTTATTAGAGACATATGGTGGAGTGTCGGAGGTTCCAACAAACTGGACAGATTTTGTTAGTTTACTGGAAACAATTAAAACCAACATTACTAATGCAAGTGTCAAAGGACTATATCCATTTGATGTTCCGAAGGGAATTGCACTTGGATGGGGTTCGTGGGGATTACAAATGTCATCTACAGGCGGACTAGCACTTACAGATGATTGGACTACCTCAAGAGTAACAAATGCTGGATATACCCAGTTAGCATCACTTTGGCAAACATTATATGCCGATAGATTAGTTCCATTAAGTAGTGGAGTTTATACGGAAATAATCAATGATCTATGTCTTGGCAAGCTTGTTATGACAACTGCAGGATCTTGGTCAATAGCGACTGTTCTTAATGAATATCCTGATTTAGTTGATCAAATTGGAATTTCAGCTATGCCAACATTTGATGGTAACCAAAATCAAGCTACTGCAACCAATGGTGGTTGGGTATACGTTATTTCATCAGAATGTCAAAATAAAGAACTTGCTGCTGAAGTCATTAAATTTTTAGTAGCAGGCGATATCGAAATGCCTTTAGAATACTTTAAAGGCGCAAGTTATTCAAAAGCAGCCCCAAGAATTTCAGTCGCAGCCGCAATCCAAGCAGAGTTATTAACTCAAGATACTGTACCAAGTGAATGGATTTCAGTTGTAAGTAGTGTGGCTAGTTATGCGCCAATGGAACCGATTTATCCATGGGATGTGTCAGTTGCTGTATCCTCAATGCTAGAAAATGTCGCTTTAGGCAATGACATTGCTTCTGAGATTGCACTTGCTAACACAACTATCATAAATTTAATTCAATCAAATAATCTGCCAAACAATAATCCTAGAAAGTAGAATCTTATGATTAAAAAGCATAGTCAAAAACAGCGAGAAGAAAGAATAACAGCACTACTGATGATAACACCAGCTCTGATTTTACTGACAGTCTTTGTGATTGTCCCTTTAGTGATGGCTATATCTCGTAGTTTCTATGACTATCATGCTGGTGGGATTTCTGATTATGTTGGATTTGAAAACTATATTTCTATCTTAAAAAATACAATCTTTTTTCAAAGTATCTTTAATGTTTTGAAAATGTCATTGGTTATTACTGTATTACAAATTGTTTTATCGTTTTTATTCGCTAATGCTTTGTTAAGAGTGAAAGGAAAATTATCTGTTTTTTCGAGAACCATCATCTATCTACCTTTTCTAATATCAGGAATTGTCGTAGCGGTTATATTCACACTTTTAACAACTTTTAACGGAGGAATTATCAATGCTTTTCTTTCGGCTTTAAATATTGATTCAATTGCATTTAACAATGATACTTTTTGGAGCCCAGTAAGTATTATCCTTCCGACAATTTGGGTTGGATTTGGTTATTATGCACTTGTAATGTATGCAGGGCTTATCAATATTCCAAAAGCGTATTTCGAAGCTGCACAAATGGATGGCGCGGGATTCTTGAAAACAACATTTTGGATTACGATTCCTTGTATGAAAAACTACTTTATTTTACTTATTGTGACTTTAATAGTTGCGAATCTTCAAATGTTTGAAATTCCTCTAATTATGACAAACGGCCAACCGTCTAATCAAACAATGACTCCGGTATTATATTTAATTCACAGCAGATCAAATGGAAATATCACTGACAGTCAGATTACTGCAGCTGCTATTCTTATCATGATTATTATTTTACTTATCAATTCTACAATTTTCTACTTGTTCAAAACCAAAAAGAAAGACAGGTGGGAAATGTGAGTATAAATAACAAAACAAAACGATATTTATTAAGTATCTTAGTTATCGTTGTCGTACTTCTTATCTTTACACCGATTTTTTTAATGATACCATCGATGTTTAAAGATAAATACGAGATTTTCGCTTATCCTTGGACATTCTTTCCAATCAATGCTACCCTTGATAATTTCAGGAGAATCGCTTATCTTCAATACACAACAACAGCCATCAATTTCTTTCAATCGATGCTTGTGACAATTGAAGTAGCGACGATGGCAGTTGTTGGAGCTTTATCAATAAACATGATAGCTGCATTTGCTTTTGCCAAATTAACATTTCCTGGAAAGAAATTTTTATGGCCTATCATAATATCTACGATGTTCATACCTGGAATTACGATTTTATTAACATCAATTCGGGTTGTCACTATGCTTCATATGCTTGATACAATTTGGGTACTTGTAATTCCGGGTCTTGTATCGGCATATAACATCTTTTTCTTCAGACAATTCTATTTGGGATTCCCAAAAGAACTGGATGAAGCTGCCAAAATCGACGGCGCCTCGACATGGCAAATTTTCTTTAGAATCTATTTTCCTATGTCTAAAACACCGATGGTTATTATCGGTGCGAGCATCTTCATGGGGTATTACAACAGTTATTTATGGCCAACATTAACCATCTCACACGACCGTCAAGACTTAGTGCAAATTATGTACTTGATTCGCATGCTGTTCAGCGATGCTTCAACACTTGGATATGGTTCGGTCTTGGCCGCAACATTTATCTCACTGATTCCACCACTGATTATTTTTGTA
>JAQUZN010000229.1 GCA_028691315.1 Candidatus Izemoplasmatales bacterium
TCTTGCTTGAAGAAAATAGTCTAGATTATTAAAGAAATATTGTGAATGAAAAGAGTAACTTAATGAATAGAAATGAATTAAATGATTTTTACAGGGTGTTGAACTATTGTAAATGTGAAGGAATATCTCCATTATTTAAAGTCCATTCTGTTTTTGAGTACATAATCGGTTACTTGAACAGAAACAAAAAACAACTAGAAAATAGATGTGAAATAGAATATTATCCAATAAGTTGCATTAAAATGCTACCTTGAAGTTAGATTATTACATGATGAATTAGTATTTGAAACAAGGATATATATGTATTATCTTGCCAAAATCTGTAATATATCCTCAACTTAAAATTTAGAATATGTTTTGAATTTATCCACAAAAACTAATTATAAAGGATGGTGGTAATGATGAAAAAAAATTTGAATCATAAAACCACGGATATAAATTATTGAAATGAATGATATCCTTGGAGGTTAATAACTAGTCATTTCAGAGAGGGTAATCATGAAAGTAAAAGTCAAAGCAATATCGGATTATTATGGTCCGAAGTTTACCGCTTCATTTAGAGAGTATTTTAAAGAACTAGGAATAACACTCAAAGAAGATTCAGATGTATTTGATGAAATAACAAAGTCTGCTCTTGATGAAGGAACAAAAACATTAGTGTGTTTAGAGTCAAATTCAATTATTGGTTTTGTTATGTATCAAGAAGATATTATGAAGAGCAAAACCGCTTTTTTTTCAGAAAGGTTTGTATTTTTGAGAGAAGTATACATTCAAAAAGAATATAGAAATAAAGGTATCGGGACTGAATTATTAAGTAAAGTCTTTCAGTACTGTAAGGAAATTGGCGTTTCAAAAATACTTTTGACAACAAAGAGTGCATTTGAATTCTATTCTAATCAAGGATTCTACATTGACTCATCAATTAACGCAAAAAATAATATGCAGGTGATGATAAAAGACATCAATTAAATTTGTTTATTCAATCGCTAGATTAATTACTGCTACTTTTGTAGCAGTTTTTAACTTCCTTAAAGAATTACATACAACTAAAACACAAAACATTGGTCGTTGAGATTATCTAGTTTAAGGCTTATAATATAGATGACATCTTATATTTATGTTTTCAAGGAGGATATATGACAAATATTGTTGTAAAGGAACTAACAAAGAATTACGGAAAAAAAGATAATCTAGTTCATGCTTTAAAAGGAGTTTCGTTCGAACTAGAACTTGGAGAATTCGTTGTGGTTTTAGGTCCGTCTGGAAGTGGTAAAACCACACTTTTAAATGTTCTAGGTGGAATGGATGACTCGACTAGCGGAAGTGTTGAAGTTGCCCTTAAAGATATTACTATGATGAACCAAAGAGAGTTAGTAAGATATAGAAGAGAAGATATTGGTTTTGTTTTTCAATTTTACAATTTGATGGCTAATTTAACAGCTATCGAAAATATTGAAATTGCAGGAGGAGTTACACATAAACAAGCTGTTGAGGCTTTGAAAATGGTAGGACTTGAGCATCGTAAAAATAATTTTCCTAGTCAATTATCTGGAGGAGAACAACAGCGAGTTGCTATTGCAAGAGCAATCGTTAAAAATCCAAAACTATTACTTTGCGATGAACCGACTGGTGCTTTAGATTCTAAAACTGGTGTTCATATCATTGAATTATTACTTTCATTAAAAAATCAAAAGGATAAAACAATTGTCGTGGTAACGCATAATGCAAAACTTACCGAAGTAGCTGATAGAGTGATCCGCATTTTTGATGGTGAAATTATTTCTAATGAAGTCTGTCACAATCCGCTTAGTGTGGAGAGTGTCCAGTGGTAAAAAAAAGAACGAGATTATTTAAATTATCTTTACGAGAGATTTCTCATAATTGGTTTCAATATTTATCAATGATTGTGATTATTGCCTTAGCGGTTACGCTTTTTACTGGGTTTGTATCAAATAGGTTGATGTTAGAAAAACGTGTAGATACGATGTTTAGTGATGCTAATATCTGGGATATAAATGTGTATACAACATCTATTTTAGAAAGTGATGACACTTTCTTTGATAACTTAGAGAATGCAGATGTTGAATACCGGTTTTTCGCGGAAGGCACAATGAATAATGTTAGTGCCAAGATTTATCTTGGCGATAACTCTATTTCTGTTCCCATCATCATTGAAGGTGAAAAAGGGGTGTTAATCGACAGCTCCTTTGCGGCTTCTCGTGGGTATGAAATTGGTGATCTTATCACGATTGATTTAGTGGACTATTCACAGTCTTTAGAACTAACCATTACTGGTTTGATGCGCTATCCAGAAGTTGCTTCCATCAAGACTACTTGTCCAGTCTATATTAATTTAGAAGACAATCCAAGTTTAAGTCCTTTGTTTCAAATGTTTCATAATCAAGTATTGATTCAAACCGATGATGTATCAGGCTTAAAAGAACAAATCTTAACACATTTTCAAGGACAGAGTAATCTTTTATTTATCTATGAAAAAGATACCATGGAATCATACTCTTTACTAAGTACTGAAGTATCTCAAAGCCGTGCCATGATTGTTGTTTTCCCCATTATTTTTTTGGTGGTTTCTATTCTTGTAATCCTTACAACGATTAGT
>JAQUZN010000047.1:0-9761 GCA_028691315.1 Candidatus Izemoplasmatales bacterium
TTACTCCAGTGATGATTTTACTAGGGTTTATCATTCATATTATCAAATTTAAAGTCAGGCTTTTTTATGGGAAACTTTTACTTGGTCTTATTTTGTTTTTAGTAGCAATGCTTTTATCAACGATAAATGCATCCTATGTTGATTTTTACTACATTTTTTATGGATTGATTGGTTTTGTATATGTTCTAGTTTATCTTTTTTACCGAAATACGATTGAATCCAATAAACTTCATTATTTAATTCAAACAATGGTTGTTATGGGATCACTTATTGCTTTAGAAGTATTCATTTACTATTTGCGTGTACCTAGTATCTTAGAAGCAATTGAAAATAAGACTATTAATCTTGGCTGGGGTGTATCTAGTTTTGTGGCTACATATCTAATTTTATTTATTCCAGCGACTTTTTATTATGCAAAAATCACGAAGACAAACTTTTCATGGTTGTTTCTTGGGATATTTCAGATTGTCATGTTGTTATTCACTTTATCAAGAGGTGGAATCTTAACATTTTCTGTTGTGTTTGTATTTTTACTTTATTATTTATTTAAGTCAAAATATTGGAAAAAAACTCTGCTTAATTTTATCGGAATAATCCTAATTTTTTCAATCCTTCTTTATTCGAATTTGGAACTTGTTAATGCGATTTTTTCACGTTTCAAAATGCTTTTATTTGATGCGACTGGAAGAATGAACATTTATTTAGATGCGCTTCGAACATTTATAAGGTATCCATTATTTGGTGCAGGTATTTTTTCGAGAATCGATCAGCTTGGCGCATTTCGGATGTATCATAACACCATATTACATACCTTAGCTTCGTTTGGAATTGTTGGATTTATTGCTTTATGTGTATTGATTGTTGTGTCATTTAAAATAGTGATATATCAAAATAAGCCAAAGACCATTGTTTTAGGTGTTGCCTTACTTGGCGCTAACATACATGGCCTCATCGATAATGTTTTTTATATGCCTCAATTTATGATTATCTTTCTAGTTATAATCGCTGTTATTGAGCAAAGTAATCATCACTTTGACTATTATATGGAATCAGAAATAGAGTCTAGGCTATAGTTGCTTTCATATTTTTGGACATAGTAAATAAGAATGAAAGGATTTGATTTCTATGAAAAAACAAACAAACCGGTTGATCTTACCTTTTGTTTTAAACTTAGTTTTTACTGTTTTTGAACTAGTAGGAGGTTTCTTTACCAATAGTATTGCCCTTATCTCTGACAGTATACATGATTTAGGTGATTCGATTTCTATTGGAATTTCTTTGGTTCTAGAAAATAAATCTAAGAAAAAACCTGATGCATTTTATACCTATGGGTATCAAAGATTTTCGTTACTTGGCGGTTTAATTTCATCATTTATATTAATTGTTGGATCTATTGTGATTATATATGAAACAATACCACGCTTGATTCATCCAGAACTAATAGATACCTCAACTTTATTATGGTTTTCAGTCATTGGCGTTGTGGTAAATTTATTTGCGGCATTGAGGGCTTCAAAAGGCACTTCAATTAATGAAAAAGTGATTGGACTTCACTTATTTGAAGATGCTCTTGGCTGGGTTGCTTTACTAGTTGGCGCAATCATCATGTATTTTTTTCAAATCTACTGGGTTGATTCTGTTTTATCAATTCTGTTTACCATTTATATTTTATGGCATGTGTTTAAGAATATTAAACAAATCACTAATATTTTTTTAGAAAAGGCACCACCAGAACCGACGATAAGAGATATAACCGAAAAACTTACAAAAGTGCCTTATGTTAAGAATTGCCATCATTTGCATTTATGGACTCTTGAAGGCAACAAACCACTTTTGACTTGTCATATTTTACTTAAGAAAGATATTTCTAAAGAAGATTTTATTGAAGTTCAGGCTAAATTACATCTTGCATTAGCGGAAATGGGGATAACTCATTCTACAATAGAAATGGAATTTGAATGTGACGATTTAGAATGTGAAAATGACGACTTAATTTCTATAGTTCACGAGCACCATCATTAACAGAAAAGGACAACTGATTAACAGTCGTCCTTTTCCTTTTTCTAGGTGGTGGATTTATGTATGCTACAAATAAACTTCATCGGATTTACCGAATCTGATACTCAAAACATGTGTGAATGGGATTGATATTCAAGACCATGTTGTATATAATTAGTTACTATTTATTTAATAACTTTCGATATCTGTTATAGTTCTTGTAACATTTAATAGATCGATACTTCCAAGAAAACTTTCCATCATTTCAAGGTACTTACTTGTGGTATTTTCTCTTGAATAATGACTATCTTTTATCATCGCTTTAAGATATGGCAGTTGTCTTATTTGCAAATGGCAATGCGACTGTACTAAGTGATGATGAATCTGGTAAGTATAAGCTAAAACAAATCCGGCAAATATAAAGATTGAATGATACTTTGTAAATTCATCGAATACTTACCTTATTGCTAGCCTCACTTAATATACGTTAAATTCGGTGGTTTTATTGGTAAATCAGTATAAATGATTGTTTTATTATATGATAGACATCAAAAAAAAATCAAGCCGTAGCCTGATTTTTAATGTTGTAGTAGTTTAGCAAATATTCAAACTATCTTCTATTAAGATAGATACATCTGACTTCGAATCAATTTCGCTTGATTTGTTTTCTTGAAATTTATGAGAACGAGATTGGTAATCAAAAGCATGTTGTTTTTGATTCGATAGGATTTTGTAATCATAGATTACTTCTAAAGTTTCTGGGTCAATAGATTTATAAATCTTGATGTGTCCAGAATCAATGATTCCAGTTAAATCCTCAACAGTATATAAGATTTTGATAATTGTGATATCATCTTCAATTTCTTGGCTAAACAAAAGTTTTAATGTTGTATCATTTTCAGTAATCTCTAAGTGAACTTTAAGATTAGAATTTTCTTCAACAATTTTTATTTTGCTTTTGTATACTACTTGGCCATCAGTAACAACTTCATAAAAGAATTTTTGTTCTGTTTCATTAACTTCGGCTTTATAGTCTACTTTGACGAAATTGTCTTTATCTATAAAGGATCTAAGTCTAAATACGGTGCCATCTTCTAATGTAATTAGTTTTCCTTCTACATTATATTCTAAGTCGCCGTCTACTAAAATACCTGAAATATAATATGTGACTAACTCGTCTTCATCTGAGTCGTTAAAGTAATAGTCTCTATCTTTGTCACCTTGTTGATAAACAGGAGTAGTAGTTTCTTCTTCAGTAGTAGTTGTGGTAGTTGTAGTAGCTGTATCATCTTCAGTGGTAGTTGTAGTAGCTGTGTCATCTTGAGTAGTAGTTGTATCATCTAAAGTTGAGGTATCAGTAGCTTCATAGACTACCTCATTGTAATAAAGAACATATTCTTTTGCATTACCTAAAAGGTCTACAGTAGTATATATTATTTTATAATCATAACCCTCTTTATCTGATGCTATGTTTGTCATATTTAAAAGATCATTTGTGCCAAGAAAACGTTCCATCATTTCAAGATATTTATCGATTGTTTCGATATCTTGTGAAATGACAGGTTCAGTGTCATCACTTGAAGTAGTGGTAGTCGTTTTACTATTTGCAAGTGGTAGTGAAACTGTGCTAAGTGATGATAAATCTAGTAAACTGGAAGCGGATATAGCTTCGAGTGCGAATACTTGATCATCAGATTGAAATTCGACAGCTTCTGTTGAAGTCGCAGAACATGATGCTAAAGCAATTCCGGTAAATAAAAGTATTAATGATAGAAATAATTTTTTCATAGTGTTGCCCCCTTTGTTCTAGTTTCAATTAATATACGTTAAATATCGTGTTTTTATTGGTTAATTTGAGTTAAAAAGTCGTTTATTTTCTTTTAAAACATATAATAGATATATTTTATCAAATAAGATTTCAAAAAAAATCAAGCCAAAGCCTGATTTTTAATAGTAATTAATATTTGTTAGCTCATTAGATAATCATCTATAAGGATAGAATCATATGATTTGTTTTATCAGTGATGGCCCATTCCAGAGTTTGTACTTGGAGTCACATTGGTAAAATCATCTGTATCAGCTTGCCGATTACCTTTATATCCTCTACCACACGAAAACTCTTGTTTATTTCCATTTGAGGTAACAATATAATTGTACCGGTACATTCCCATTGCTTGATCGTAGGCTACTTCAACTTCAAAGTCTCCATTTCCAGTGACAGCACCAGAATTAATCGAATATCCTACTTGAAATTTAGAACCGTTATTTTGTTTGACTCTTTCAACATTTAATTCGTAATTACAAGTGTTTCCTAAGACTTCAATCTTAGCTTGTAACACTTCGTCATTAAGTGATAAAGAAACATTTCCTTCATTTTGTAGTGCACTGAATGCATATACACGGTATTTGAATTTTTGAGATGAATTAGTACTAATATTTTCTACATTAACTAAATGGTTATCATCAAGGTAAGCGGTTAGAGAAGTAAATTCACCAGACTCGTTTGAGATGGTTCCTTCAATGACATAAGATTCAAGATCATGGTATAGAACGCCCGAAAGTAAGGTTTCTGTGCCAGTATCAATTAAGTTATAATATAGTTTGAATTCAATTAAATTTCCTACTAAATCCACATTACGATATATAATTTCATATTCATAAGCTAAATCATCTGATTCAACATTAGTAGTAATCATTGATGAAGTATCTCCTAAGACAATCTCCATCATATTTAAGTATTGATTTATAATATTAATTTCATCTTCAATAACTGATGTTGTATCAAGTGCATATGGTGTTGCATCATATGCTAAAGGAACAGCTTCATATGATAAAGGGACAGCTTCAATTTCTGATAGTAATGAAGCAGCTGAAACTGCTTGGTAGGCTATAAGTTGACTTTCCGATTGGAAAGGTGTGTAATTTGTACTATCATGTGTGAAAACCGAATAGGCGAAAATTGAAATGACACCTAAAAAGAGAAAGGAAAAAGAAAGTGTAAATACTTTTCTTAAATTCCAGGGGTAACTTTTCAGAGCTTTTTCTTCAGGAATAATATCGATGTGATCTAGATTGATGTTTGGTAAAACATCTGGCATTTCTTTTAACGCTGATTTTTTAATCATGCTTACGATATTTTTTCTATTCATCATAATTACCTCCTTCCATGAAGTCTTTCATTTTTTTGAGTGCTTTGTTATAAATCCATAATACCGTACCCAGTGGTTTATTAACAGTTTTTGCGATATCTTTAAATTTAGTATCCGATACAACACGTAGTAAAACAATTTGTCGTTCTATAGAATCTAAAGGTTTGATTAATTCTTCCACTTCGTAAGGATTCTTGGGTTCTGTGTCTATGGACGCTTCGTCAAAGATATAACTATCTTCAAGGGGATCAAATGCGGAAACGAGATGGTTTTTACGATAATAATCAATCGCAATGTTCTTGGCGATTTGTAAGAGCCATGCATTAAAATTTCTTCCTTTTTGATAGGAATTAATGTTTTTGAGCATTTTGATATAAGTGTCTTGCATTAAGTCTTCTGTTTGAGATTTATCGTTAACAATCGAAATAATAATCGAAAAAACGCCACGTCTTGTATTTTCATACACGACTTCAAACGCTTTATTGTCTTTTTGTTTTAATAAATCGATATATTCATCGAAGTTGATGTAGTCCATCAAATCACCGCCTCGAAGGATATTATATCACAAATTAATACACTCTTTAAACTACTAATATCATTTACACTATATATACGGTCACAAATGTAAAATTATTGGGAAAAAGGGTGTTTATATTTTTGTATCGTTTACAAAAGTGACTCAATATACTATAATCAAGATATCTATTTTTTAAAGTGGTGAAAAGATGAGCAAGAACAGAATTTGGGAGTTGGATTTTTTACGAGGGTTATCGATCATTTTAATGGTTATCGATCATTTAATGTTTGATTTGATTAGTCTCCCACAATGGTTTAGTAATTATTATCAAGTTGATAGTCCAGTAGGTAGTAAGTTACACCAATTGGCATTATTATATTGGAACTCAAGTTTGCGGGATAATTTTCATTTTGTGTTTGTGGCAATTTTCCTTTTAGTATCTGGCATTAGTTATACATTCAGTCGCTCTAATTTAAAAAGGAGTTTAAAATTTGCGGTAGTTGCGTTTTTAATATCTACAATCACACTTTTAGTACAATATTTTGCCGGAATCGAGATTGGAATTGTTTTTGGAATCATTCATATGTTTGCGGTAGGAACTTTGTTAACGATACTATTTCGTAAGATTTGGAATAACAACTATTTCATTTTAGCAGTAGGAATTATTTTTGTTGTATACGGAATATCTTTTGACTTTAGCAATGTTCCTTATTATAATACCCTGAATTTTTCGCGATTTATCGAAGTGGTAATTGGGACAAAAGGTTATGGCGCTGACCATTTTGGAGTTTTTCCATATACTGGTGTGATTATGATAGGAACAGTAATTGGTAATTTCTTTTATGCGGCGAAAGTTAGTTTATTGCCGAAGCTTGATAAAGGGTGGAATAAACCCTTTACGTTTGCTGGAAAATATACGTTAATAATTTTTATTACACATCAGCTCATTTTGATTTCATTGGTTTTTGCTTTGGGATACATTTTAGGCTACAGACTATAAGGAGACAAAATCTATGTTAGTAAATGCAAAACTGTATGATTGTCTGGTAGAAACGAAATCTGTTTCGCCGCTTAACAATGCATTATTGTTTATGGGGAAATATGTCAACTACACGGAACTAATCGAGAAAATTGATTTGGTTAGTGCGGGTCTTAATTCTCTGGGCATTAAAAAAGGCGACATCGTCACGATGGCTATGCCGAACATTTTTGAAGCCATTTATGCATTTTACGCTGTAAATAGACTGGGTGCTATTTGTCATATGGTTCATCCAATGACGCCAGTGAAACAGATGTCTAAGTTTATGGACAAAATTGGAAGTCACATGATCATTATCGTGGATTCTTTTTATGATCATTATCAAGAGTTATTAGAAAAAGCAGATATGAAAATGATTTTAGCGAATCCAACGCATAGTTTTTCATTCATAAAAAAGATAGGGTATAAGGTTATTAATTCAAAACGGTTAAAACATATTAAGTACTCTCAAAAGGTAATTCCTTTTTCATTTCTTTTAAAACCTCGTCAGGTTCCTATCGCTGAAGAGGTTGATCCAAAAAGTGGTGCTGTATATCTTCATAGTGGCGGCACCTCAGGTGAACCAAAGACGATCGAATTATCTAATTTTGCGATTAACAGTCTTGCGGCAAAATCGAATTATATATTAGGCGAAAATCAGTTTAAAAATCGTCATATGCTTGCAGTTTTACCACTGTTTCATGGATTTGGGTTATGTATGGGGATTCATGCAATGCTAAGTTTTGGTGGTGTTGATACACTTATGCCAAAATTTGATGCACTTGAAGCCATTGAATTATTAAAAAAGAATCAAGTCAATTATGTCATTGGCGTTCCATCATTGTTTGAAAATTTAATTGGCAAAAAAGAAATAAGAGGAGCATATTTAAAAAATTTGCACCAAGCTTATGTTGGTGGCGATTATGTCGCTCAAGACTTAAAAAATCGTTTTGATAAACTGATGAAAGAATTTGGTTCTAAGGCAAGATTACTTGAAGGCTATGGGTTAACCGAAGTAGTGACTGTTTGTGCTGTTAATACATTAAAAGAACAACTCAAAGGTTCGGTTGGAAAACCACTACCTGGCCTAGAAATGGGAATTGTTTCTACTGATACAAGGGAATTTTTAGCCACAAATGAATCAGGTGAAATCATCGTTTGTGGAGATACGATGATGAATGGATACCTTGAAAGTGAAGAAGGAAACATTTCTGCATTTTTAGAAGATTCCGTTGGTAAAAAATGGGTTTTAACAGGAGATTATGGCTATATTGATGAATCTGGGTTTGTTCATTTTAAACAACGTTTGAAACGAATTATTAAAGTGTCAGGTATGCCAGTTCTTCCATCTGAAATTGAAAATTTAATCATGAATTTTGAAGAAGTTTTAGAGGTATGTGCGATTGGTGTTCCTGATTTAGATAAAGGCAATATGATTAAGTTGTTTATTGTTACAGGTTCCAATATAACGACAGAATTGTTAAATGATAAAATTATGAATATGATTAAGACTGAGTTATCTCCATATGCTTTACCAAGAGAAATTGTTTATTTAGATTCATTACCTAAGACGATTATTGGTAAAACAGATACGACTAAACTTGAAAAAATGTAAAAAAAGCGACCTACGAATGTAGGCCGTTTTTTTAAAGTTTTGATTGTTAGAATAATCGATTGTTGACGTCTCTGAAATAGAACACGATTAACTCGACAATAATCTTTTGGATTTTGTCAACATCATTAACATTGTCTTTAAACACGACGAATAAAGCTTGGATGAAGCTTGATGCGACAACTTTCAAGAAGTAATCGTCAAATTTTCCTGGATAGTACTCTCTAATCTTGCTAACAACTAATGTTTCTAATTGGTTCTTAACTTGATGATAATGAGTTCCAGAAGAATTAAAAATCATGATGAAAATTTCTTTGGTGTATGGACGTAGAACATTCATTACATATGTCACTATTTGATTTGCTTCTTTTTGTGACTCAATATGTGTAATGTGTAGTTTTCTGTCGAATGATTCAAGGTCGTTAATTGCATTTTGAGCTGGTAATAACACTGAATTAAATAAAGCTTCTTTGTTTTCAAAGTAACGATAGATATTTCCTACAGTAATATTAGCAGTGTCTGCAATACGGCGCATGTTCGCGCTTTGATACCCTCTTTCAAAAAATTCAGCTATTGCTCCCTCAACAATTGCGTTCTTTACAGATTCTTTCAGTACTTGCATAAGATCCCTCCTTTTCTTTAAAATTATCCCCCTAATAGGATTAAATTATTTATCTGAAAAATATTATTTATTCAAATAGATAATTTACATGTTAATTATATACGATTGACATAATAAATGCAATAACTTTACAATAATTAACGTTTTTGTAATGCATTATAACAATAATGTGTTAATTTTGTGATTTAATTAAATTTTTATTAATTTTTTATAATGTCAAGACTTCGTTTAAAATAGTATGTTCACTTATTAGTCTTCATTTTTTTCTTTAGTTTCTTAGTAAAACCAATAACAATGTTGACAATAGTATATAACAATTATATAATTTCTCATAGAGTAGAAGAAGAGGTGGTCAAGATGAAAAAAGTAATCGCAAATGTTATCATATTCTTCTCACTAGTTCTAATGGCTTTGGTCGCAATTCCTTGGAATAATCTTTCACAGTGGAGTATAAATTTAACTTTTTCAAGTGATAATGAGTTGCTTATTAAAGCAGGGGCTGGTGGGCTTTTATTTCTTCTTTCTTTCATTTTTCTTTTTATTAGCAATCATGAATATAAAAAAACAGGTATTATTTCAAAGTCGACTGCATATGCTGCTTTTGTGCCATTATGGTTATTCAGTGTAGGAGCAGTCATATACTCATTAATTATAAGTATATTTGAATATTCACTTTCAAATCACGCATCGTCTTCACTTGTAATTTTAGTATCTCTTTCATTTTTTGAACTAAACTTGGTTGGATTTGGTCACTTATTATCCACAGGATTTCGGACAAGAAAAAATCTTCCAAGAATACTTATCTATATTTTTTTACTTGAAATAGCGCTTGTAAGCTCAGGAAT
>JAQUZN010000047.1:9861-11859 GCA_028691315.1 Candidatus Izemoplasmatales bacterium
TCAAAAAATAAATCGATGAAAGATGGACTATGGTTTAAGGCAAATAATTTTGGGGATCTCCCAAAAGAATTGATCTACAAAATTGTAAAGTCTTCATACGATAATGCTTCTAATTAAAGCAATCTTTTAGGTTGCTTTTTTTTCTACTGATTTTTTAGTAAATCAATTGAAAGCAAACGCTTTCTATGATAAAATTTATATGAGGTGAATAGAATGAAAATTCAAGAGGTAGAAGAACTTTTACATGCTTTAAACGACAAGAAAGAAAGTTTAACACAAGAAGAACTAAATCAACTATGCAACGAATTTGACAAACTGTACATTTACGAGTCAACTAGTTTCGACAGTGGGGATTTCTCTTATGAAGATGTTTGTTTCTTGTTGGAGGATCATTCAAGAATTTTTCCTGATAAAAGTGAGCACATTCGCAAGGCAATTATTAACAATTATCATGCCATTCAAATGGTACATCGGTTAGTAAGACAAAAGAAACAAATTTCAGAAACAATTTTAAAAGATTTACATCAAGTGTTGGTTGATGGTATGATGCCTGGCGGTGTATACCGTACTAGAGACTTATTTATTCTTGGTGCAAAACACGTTCCACCTACCTATTTAAAAATATTTAAAAAAATGGATCAGTATTTCCTGGATTTAGAAAATCCAGAATTGAAAGGATTAACAAAGGCAGCTTTTGCCCATTTACAAATCTTAAAAATATATCCATTCATGGACGCCAATGGACGATTAGCTAGGTTATTACTCAACTATCAACTTGAACTATGTGGTTTCTTACCTATCTCGATTACTAAGGGTTCTAGAGATGAGTATTTTGGAACGATAGATGAATACAAGATTAACAAAGATATCGTACCTTTTACTGAATTTCTCGCCAAACTAGAAGAAAAGAGAATCAAAGAGTTCATCGGAAGAGAGTAGTCGATACTCTCTTTTTTTTCGATAGTCCTAATAAACAAAGGAGAAAGAATTATGAAGTATATTAAGTACCCCTTTAATGAAGTCAAGCATTTATCTTTTTATTTAGCAACCGAAGAATATTTAGCAATACACTTTCCTGATGATGAATATTTCTTTATGTGGCAAGTAAACCCTACCGTTATTTTTGGAAGAAATCAATTAATTGAAAATGAAGTGAACTTAGGCTATGTGAAACAAAACAATATTGAGTTTTACCGGAGAAAATCTGGTGGTGGGTGCGTATACGCTGATTTTTCTAATATAATGTTCTCATTTATTACAACGACATTTAATAAAGATTTTGTGTTTGATAAATATTTATCAAAAATCGTTGATTCCCTTAATCAACTAGGTTTAAAAGCTCATTTTTCAGGGAGAAACGATATTTTAATTGGAGAACTCAAAGTATCTGGAAATGCTTTTTACCGGGTTGGCAATAAAAGTGTAGTGCATGGAACAATGCTTTATGATACAGATATTTCCGTCATGGTTAAAGCAATCACGCCAAACAATGAAAAATTAATATCGAAGGGAATTGATTCGGTTCGTAAGAGAGTAACGAATCTAAAAGAACATTTTGATTTAGATATTGAAACATTTAAATCAAAAATGATTGAGCTTTTATGTGATGAAGAGATTATTTTATCTAGTGAAGATGTCCTAGGTATTGAACAAATCGAAAAATCATACTTAGATCCTGATTTTATTTATGGAAAAAACCCTAATTATTCACTTGTGAAGAAAGGAAGGTTAAAAGCTGGAACAGTAGAATTATCTATTGAACTAAAGAATAATATTGTCAAAAAAATGGATATTAAGGGCGATTTTTTCTTAGTTGGTGATACAGATCAGTTCTTAAATTATTTCAAAAACAAGGAATTTTCGAGACTTGTTTTTGAACAAGTTTTAAAGAGTTTTGATGTTCAAGATTATGTATATAATCTCTCCAAAAACGAATTATTAGATTTATTATTCGAATGAAGAATGCTTGTGATATAATATCTTTATGAGGTGAAAAAC
>JAQUZN010000230.1 GCA_028691315.1 Candidatus Izemoplasmatales bacterium
CCGTTCATAATGCCAGCGATATAATCTGTTATGTCGGTTTCGACCAATTCATGCATCGCATGAATTACTGGCATCCCCGACAATACAGAAGCTTCATATAAAAAAGCAACATCATTATCAAATGCCAGTTTATGTAGCTCCAAAAAATGTTTTTGAACAACAGCTTTGTTTGCAGAAACAACATGTTTTTTTTGAATAAGAGCTTTTTTGATAATCGTATAAGCTGGTTCATCACTAGATAAAACATCAATTAGAATATCAAACTCATGTTTAAACAATTCTTCTTCACTAAACACAAGTTTTGGTTGAATCGAAAGTGGTCTTTTTTTTGTTTGGCTTTTTACGAATATACATTCAATTTGAACTTGGGTAATAAATGTCTTGTTTGTTTCTAATAATTCATATATAGCAGTTCCAACACTACCAAATCCACATAATGCAATTTTCATAAAATCACCTCCTAGATTATTTTTCTTCTGTAAGAACAGAACCTTGCAAGTCCACTTTTAGTTTCAGTATATTCCAACTTGATAACTCTTCAATACCTTTGAGTTTTTCATTAAAAATATCGCTATCAGATGTGACAAGCATTGTCGGACCACTGCCGCTAATCGTCACTACGCCACCTAGTCCCAATACTTTTTCTTTAATTGTTAATCCATCCGTGATAAGTGGATAACGGTAAGGTTCATGAATCTTATCCTGAACCGCTTCTTTAATAAATGATAATTTCCCTTGTTCAAATGCTTTTGCTAAAGAAGCTGCTCTAGCTAATGTAAAGGTAATATCTGATAAATGATAAACTTTTGGTAATGCTTCTCTTGCTTTACTTGTCGAGAGAATAAATGGAGGAATTAAAGCATAAAATGATAGTTTGCCCGATGGAAACCACTTTGATACTGTAATCTCTTTTTCACTAGAAAAAGCTGATGTTAATCCACCATAAAAAGATGCACTAACATTATCTGGATGGCCTTCTATATAAGCCATTAAGTTGAGACACTCTTCTTTTGAAAGATGGTTATTTAAAAGATGATTCGCGCCAAGTACCCCAGCAATGATACATGTAGAACTACTGCCAAGTCCCCTTGAAATCGGAATATCGTTTTTAATCAAAGAAATTGTAACCGGAATAACCATTTTATTTAATGCTTCAAAAACAGTTTTGTATGCTTGAAAGACTAAATTTTGATTAAGCGAGAAATTTTGATCAAATCCAACAAGTAAAAAATCATCACTCTTTTCAAACCCAAAAACATTATATAACGACAGTGCTAATCCAAATGTATCAAATCCACTACCTAGATTAGCACTGCTTGCTGGGACTGTGATTTTAAACATCAATTTCACCTACTAATTTTTTTAGATTTTCAAGTGCGCTTTCTTTTTGCCAAATAATTGGCTTAATGGACTCACTAGATAGTTTTAGCACTCTAGGGTCAATTGGAAAGAAGTATTTTTTTTGTAAAATCAATACCTGATGAGAAAAATCACCAGTGAAATCATCAAATGTTTTTTCCAATGCACTCATAAATTTAATTGGAGATGCTGTCGATAAAACAAGTGAGTACGTTAAATCATGTGTCTTCATTTTATACTTTTCATAAGCTTTAACGCCAACAGATGTATGAGGGTCAATTAAAAATTGCAAAGCATCAAAGGTTTTTTTGATTGTATTTATGGTTTCAACTTCAGTTACATATTCTGAATGAAACATTGAAAGTTTGTTTAAACACATTGAATCAATATGGTAGTGACCTTCAATATTTAATTCATTCATCTTTGTTTTTACAACTTCATTATCATGATCAGTAATATCAAAAAGTAGTCTTTCTAAATTTGAAGACACTAAGATGTCCATTGAAGGCGATGATGTCGTATAAAAATCACGATTTCGGTTATAAAGACCTGTTCTAAAAAAATCAGTTAAAACATTATTTTCATTACTAGATACAATCAGTTTATGAATGGGTAAACCCATCTTTTTAGCATAATATCCAGCAAGGATATTCCCAAAATTACCCGTTGGTACGACAAAATTAATTTTTTCTCCAAAAGAAATCTTCTTGTTTCTTAATAACTCATTATACCCATAAAAATAATAGATTACTTGTGGAATGATTCTTGCGATATTGATGGAGTTTGCTGAAGAAAAAACTGAATTTTGTAGTTTTATACTCTGAAAGCCATTTTTAATCAAGGTTTGACAGTCATCAAAATTGCCATCAATCGAAATCACATGGCGATTTTTTGATTGAAAAGCAAGCATTTGTTTTTCTTGAAATAAGCTAACTTTGCCATGCGGGTAAAAAACAACTACTTCTGTCTTATCATCTGTTTTAAATCCGTTTAGAACTGCGCTTCCTGTATCACCACTAGTAGCACTTAATATAATCGTTTTACGGGTATCATTATTTTTAATTTTAGCCATATTATGCAATCTAGAAAACATCGTTAAGGCCATATCTTTGAACGCAAATGTTGGTCCGTGATATAAAGTGAGTAAGCCAAATTCATCAAATTGTTCTAAACCAACCATTTTGTCAGGGAAGTTATCAGATGTATAACTTTGATCTACAATTTCATTTATCTCTTTTAC
>JAQUZN010000231.1 GCA_028691315.1 Candidatus Izemoplasmatales bacterium
TCACCGACACGGTTTGCAAACTCACCTTTTGGATTTTTGTAGAACCATTCGGGATGTTCTTTTAATAATCTTGAATCTCGAGATGTATGGTTAAATACTTCATCCATCATAATTTTCATCTTGCGGTTATGTACTTCATCAATCAGTGTTTGAAAGTCACTCATGCTTCCTAATTCAGGGTTCATTAACCTGTAGTCTTGAATTGAATATGGGCTGCCTAAAGTTCCTTTTCTATTTTTCGTTCCAATTGGATGCACTGGAAGAAGATATACAACATCAACACCAAGCGACTTAATTCTGTCCAAGTCCCTAATAAGCGCTTTGAATGTTCCTTCTAATGTGTGGTTACGTACAAATACTTGATAAATGACTAAGTTTCTCTGTGAAATTTTTGTGTTTTTCATATAGCGCTCCTTGTGTGAAGATTATGCGACAGTTAAATTTTACTATAAGTCTCTCTAATTGTCTACGAATTCGTTTTCAATTTTGAAAAAGAAAAAGTCTTTAATTTTGAGTATAATATGTAATTATAGTTACACAAGAGAAAAACGCGATAATTTTATGTGTAATTAGTTACATGTTTTTCTTTTCTTTTTATGTTTATAAATGTATAATGAATGTATACGTCATAAAAAGAGAATATTTTCTAAGGAAGTGAATAGTTTGGCTACAATCAAAGATGTCGCAAAATTAGCACATGTAAGTGTCGCGACTGTATCGCGTGTTATCAACTCTAAAGGATATGTAAACGTATTAACAAAAGAACTAGTATTAGACGCTATTAACGAATTACAGTATGTTCCAAATGAGTTAGCTAGATCTTTATTTAAAAAACAATCCCGAATTATAGGAATTATTGTCCCACATCTTACATCTTACTATTTTGCAGAATTGTTGGAAATTATCGAAGATATTACCATCAATTTTAATTACCGATTAATGGTATGTAACTCACAAGATAATAAAGAACGAGAAACAAAGTATTTAAAAGTATTCCAACAATATAATATCGACGGAATTATCCTTATTTCAAATACGACTAGAATTCAAGACTACAAAAGTTTGAATATTCCAATTATTGCCATAGACCATAAATTGACTGAAGATATTCCATCCGTTACATCAAACAATGTTTTAGGTGGAAAACTCGCTGCAGAAAAATTAATATCTGTTGGATGTAAAAAACTTATCCATTTTAGAGGCCCTTCGGTACTTATGCCCGTTAGAGACCGTACTATTGGTTTTAAATCTGTACTTGATAAACACAAGATCTATAATTTTAGTTTTGACCTCGATTTTAAAAATCCAAGCCAAGAAGATATCCAAAATGTTATCAATTCAAATCTAGACTGCGATGGTGTTTTCTGTGATTCAGACATTATTGCATTAAATGTTTTACAATGTTTAAAAAAAGCCGGGAAAAGAGTTCCTGAAGATGTTCAAGTTATTGGATTTGATAATATAGAATTATCAAGAATCTTTTCGCCAAAGCTTACAACAATTTCGCAATCAACAGAAAAAATTGGTCATTACGCAGTTGAAACGTTGATGAAATTAATGAATGGCGAGCCTATTGATAAATTTCACCAGCAAATCGATGTAACCTTAATTGAACGTGAAACGACATTATAAAAAATAAAGTCCTGATATCAAATCAGGACTTTTTGTTTATTAAGTTTTCCATTAGGCATTCTAACTTTTCAGCTGTATCCTCACTGATATTATGTTCAATACCGCACGCTTCATCATTAGCCATCTTTTCTTCAACTCCAAGAATTTCAATTAGAAATTTTTTGATAAGAAGATGTTTTTTTAGAACTCTTTCTGAATTCTCTCTTCCTTCTTTTGTTAAGGAAATATCACCATATAGTTCTTTTTGGACTAGACCGTTATCCATGAGGGTGTTAACAGCACGGTTAACACTTGCTTTAGAAATTTGGAGTTGATTGGCAATATCTACGGATCGTACATGGCTTCCACCAAGCATATTTATCGCTTCAAGATAGTCTTCAAGAGATTCACTATAAGTATTATTTTTTTGTGTCATGATACTTCTCCTTCAATTCAGCTTCTATTTCTTTTTTAGGAAGATGACATTTTTCACTTAAACCACAAGTCGAGCAATTTGTACATGATGATCCTTTTTGTCTTATCCATTTTCGAATCATATTAATCACAAAAATAATAACTACAAAGGCAAACAAATATGAAAGAGCAACACCTAATCCTAAACCACCTATTTGGTATATAAGCATTGAAACAACATAAGCTATTGTAAGTTCATATAAAAGACTAAAGATTAACCATTTCCAAGAGCCAAGTTCTCTTTTCATTGCGGCTAGAGTCGCAATGCAAGGCGTCGATAATAAAGCAAAGGTCATAAAAGCATACGCTTGAAGGGCAGTAAAATGAGATTGTATGTCTCGAAACAACAGACTACCATTTTCAATTACATTTCCTGTAACCCCATATAAAATACCTAAAGTACCAACAACCGATTCTTTTGCGACAAAACCAGTCAAAATTGCGACTGTGGACTGCCACTCTGTAAAGCCTAAAGGTTTAAATACTGGTAAAATTGCTTTTCCAATTT
>JAQUZN010000232.1 GCA_028691315.1 Candidatus Izemoplasmatales bacterium
TCCTGCTTCAGCTGGTCATGGACTTAATCTTCAAGATGGTGGATCAACCCTTGTTTGGTATGGCCTCACATGGAGTTTGGAGTTATATCAACAAACAATAGCACGAATTTGGCGGCAAGGACAATCGGCCAATACAGTAGTTGTTCAACACATTATTACTTCAAACACCATTGATGAAGATATCGTGAAGGCACTAACCAGAAAAGAACATACTCAAACTGCTTTAATTGAAGCGGTGAAAGCAAATATTAGGAGGTAAGAAATGACAGCTAAAGAGTACTTGAGCCAAATTCATTATTTGAACTTGAAAATCAATTATCTAAAAAAGCAAATTGAGGATTATCAAGTTCAAATGAGACGTATTTCTTCCGCCGATTTTGATAGTATCCGTATTGACAAATCTCCCTCATTAGAAGCACCCTTTATCAAGCCAATGGAAAAATTATCAGAAGCTGAAGACAAATTGAAAGTAGAACTGATTAATCTAAAAAATTTGAAAAATGAAATTATTAAAACAATAAATAAAGTGGAAGATGAAGAATATCGTATTCTATTGAAGTATAGATATATTCACCATTGTTCCTTTAGAGAAATAGCAATTAAAATGTATGTGTCTGAAACATCTATTAGGAGAAGACACAATGAAGCATTAAGTATGATAATACTTACGAAACCACTTTAATTACACAAAAAAAGTAAAAAAAATGAAAAGCAAATCATCTTCTCCTATAAAATATGATATAATGTAATTGTTAAGTAAATGAATGCTATAACACATGTTTTACTTACTTCGATTAAAAAAATTTTTATATAGGGGGGTATTATGAAAAAGGGGTTAGTTGCTTTATTTGCATTAATTATAATCATTTTTTCAGGTGGTTGTACTTTTGGGGAGCAAGAAAATGTTTTTATGAATGGTAATGTATCTATAAATATTGAAGTGGATGATCCGTTTATTGATCCGGGGATAACAACACCTGAAGGATATACAATAATAAAAAACGGAATTGTAGATACTTCATCTTTAGGACAATACATTATCAATTACACCATTTTAGATGAATCGGGAGAAACCATCAAAGAATTGACTAGAATAATAAATGTCATTGATAATATAAAGCCATCTATCGCACTATCAGAAAATAAAAAGTTATTTTTAGGTCCAGATTTTGATATTAAAAATCTGTACACAGTGAGCGATAATTATTATGATGCTGAAGATCTTATTATTTCGGACAATTATGAGGAAATAAATCCCAATAATCTACCTGGTGTTTATTCTTTGACAATTACTGCTGAGGATCCAAGTGAAAATTTGATTTTACAAGATGTAGAATTTCAAATAGAACTAGACTATTATTACATTGTAGAAAATTTGGATACCATTTCAAACGGTATTTCTGAAATAGAGTATGATGAGAATACGGGTCCCAATCAAGGAGATTCATACTGGATTAAGTTTTTTAATGAAGCAACCTTTAATATCAACTCGAAGGGTGATTTCTGGATTGCAATGACTTACCACCAAAATGACCATTTTGGGGTTCTGTTTTTTTCTGGAAATTATGAAGATTTATCTTCCACAAAGATATCATTATCAATAAAAAATAGTCTTTCACTTGAAACATCATGGCTAAGACTTAATGAATTTGATGCTTCTTTTGATTATGATGAATTAGATTTATCGGAAAGTACTTTTGAGAATCCTGCAGTTATAGACTATAATACCGCTTTGTCGATTTTTAATGATAGAGGGTTAATAGCTATTGAAAAAGTAAAAGCAATATATGAGAACATATTTTGTCTTAGCTTCAATCAAGATAATTAATATGATGATTATATAGTTGAATTTGATAATATTGATAAGTTAGAGCCACTTATGGATCTAATTAGGCAATCGTGGAAAAAGAATAAATAATGGCGCATTTGGCGCATTTGGCTTCTTGTGCTTTAGTAGCATGTGTGGTATGATATAATTGAAAGAAAATATAGATATTTAAGACCTTCTGGTAATTCCAAGAGGTCTTTTATTATTAATAGAGGACTTTTCATGCCAAGAAAACCATTAGGACCTTGTTCTTATCCAGGATGCCCTGAACTAGTAGAAGATCAGTATTGCAAAGAACACATGAAGAAAAGAAACAATGAATACAACAAATATGGTCGTGATGATTTTAGTAAGAACTTCTACAATACACCAGCTTGGAGAATTACTAGAAGAAAGCAATTAGAATCTTATCCTTTTTGCTCTGAATGTTTAAAGATTGGTAAAAGAAGCAAAGCAATCATTGTGGATCATATTGTTCCAGTTAAACAGGGCGGAGATAGGTTTGATTCCTCTAACCTTCAAAGTCTATGCTGGAGTTGTCATTCACGAAAAAGTATAAAAGAAGGCTCTAGATATGGGAAAAAGATTTACTAAATGTGGGTAGGGGGGTCTAAATCTCTACACCATTTCCCTCTAGAGCGGGCGCGCACTCAAACGCGCATTTTTTTCTATTCAAAGGGGGTATTAACCCTAGTTCAAAGTGGAGGACCAAATGGCAAAAGACGGAACAAATCGTGGAGGAGCAAGACCTGGTTCTGGTCCAA
>JAQUZN010000233.1 GCA_028691315.1 Candidatus Izemoplasmatales bacterium
AGTGCATCTAAAGCAAGCATTATATGATCAAGTGCTGTACGATAACCAAAGGTAATATCTGTTGCAGGAACATCATTATCAATTGTTTTAGGAATACCCACAACATTGATGCCTTTTCTTGCAAAATCCCTTGCGCTTGTTAAAGTTCCATCTCCACCAATGATGACAAGAGCATCCACTTTATGTTTCTTTAAATTAGCTACAGCCACATCTGATTCATCAGAATAAGTGACGGTACCATCTTTATCAACACTTCTGTAATTAAACAAATTGTCCTTGTTAGAGTTCTTTAAAATGGTTCCACCTTGATGGAAAATACCCGATACGGTATGTAAATCCATATCGATATAATCATCTTTATATAAACCGTAGTATCCACCAATAAATCCTACGACTTCATAACCATATTTTAAGATAGCTGTTCTGACAACGGCACGAATTACTGCATTCAATCCTGAGCAGTCACCACCGCCAGTTAATAAAGCAATTTTTTTGATTTCTTTTTTCATATTCATCATTCCTTTCAATATAAAAATCATTATATAGTTTATCACTAATACTTATATCAGTCAAATAAAAACTATGTAAAATTATTCCTTGTCCGTCTTCATTCGAAGTTGTCCACAAGCGGCATCAATATCTGTTCCTTGTTCTTTTCGCATTGTTGCTATAATTCCACGTTTTGTAAGCCTATCATAGAATGCCATGGCACGAGAAACATCCGTTTTTTCATGACTAAATTCTTGCACAACATTATAGGGGATTAAATTCACATATGCATTTAAACCTCTTAATAAATCGCTAAGTTCATCAGCGTGCTGAATGGAGTCATTTTCACCTTTTAAAAGGATATATTCAAAGGTGATTCTTCTAGATGTTTCTTCGAAGTATACTTTGCACGCTTGAATAATCTCTTTTAATGGATATCGTTTGTTAATCGGCATAAGTCTAGTCCGCAAATCATCATTTGACGCATGAAGACTAATCGCTAAGTTACTTCTAATCGGTTCTTTTGCATATTGATAAATTCGTGGCACAATTCCGCAAGTTGAAACGGTGATATGTCTTTGTCCAATCGCCAACCCATGATTTTCATTGATTACACGAATAAATTCCATTACATTATCATAATTGTCAAAAGGCTCACCAGTCCCCATTACGACGACATGCGTGATTTTTATTCCTAAAAGTTGTTCAACTGAGGTCACTTGACTAACAAGTTCTGATACTTCTAGGTCTCTTGTTTTTTTCTTCAATCCCGATGCACAAAAAGTGCATCCCATACTACATCCTACTTGACTAGTTACACATAAACTTAACCCGTAATCATGAGTCATAAGTACTGTTTCAATTGAATATCCATCCACAAGTTTAAACAAAAATTTTGTTGTTCCATCAAACGATGTTTGTTTTGTAATAACTGGAAGTAAATCAAGTGAAAATGTTTCTTCTAAGTGATTTTTTAGAGGATTGGAAAGATTGGTCATCAATTCAAAATCAAGTTGCCGTTTTTGATAAATCCACTCATAAATCTGAGTAGCATTAAATTTTTTAAATTCAGAAAGAACTAATTCGTTTTGTAGCTTTTCTAAAGTGTAACCAAATAGATTGTTTTTCATTACCAATTTCCTCTCTAATGCACTATTCTTTTTCTTTTCTGGTTGAGACAACAAGTAAAGATAAAGCGAAAAAAACAATTGCAGTCAACACAAGAACCATGATGTGAAACATATTTGAAAGTACAACGCCATTTACCTCAAGATTAACTCCCAAAAAGAGTTTGAATTCCATTGGAAGATTTCCAATGGGAATCACTTCATTCATCATCACTTGACGTAATAATACTGCTGCGTGAGATGGCGGAAAAAATTTTATAACTGTCTGAATTCCAGCCGGTAAATCGCCGATTGGAATATAAACACCGGTTAAAAATCCAACAATCGTTCCGACAACCGTCGCAACAGCTGAATAAGCGTTGTTTGACTTAACAAAATTAATAAAAAAGAAAACAATCGCTGAGCTAGCAGTCACGCTTAATAACATATATCCGAGAACTTTTAAAAATGCAGTAAATGATAATAAGTTGCCATCTATTGAAATATAAGCTTCCGCAAGAACAAGAGTAAAAATACTCATAAACGCGCCAATAAGCATCGAACTGATAACATAAGATAATACAAGTTGCCATCTTTTGATTGGTGATGACTTAAAGTCACGCATAATCTTAGTTTGTTGGTCCTGAACCATGATGCCAAAAGCTCCTAATGTCGTGGTTATTGTGGATGCTGCAATCACACCACCCATTATCCAACTATCCATTAAGAATCTTGCGCTTTCACCAGCAATTGCTTCAGAAGAACTCTTAATTAAATTCCCTAAAAATAATAGATAAAGACTAATAATAATGATAACGCCTAGCATTGAAAAAAAGACAGAAGCTTTATCTCTAAAATAACATTTTAAATTCCTTTTTACTAAGGAAATAACCATTATCTCATCTCCTTACCAGTAATGTTAATAAAAGCATCATCTAAAGTACCATTCAAAACTTGAAATGATTTTATATGATCTTTTAAAAGTGTAATATAGTG
>JAQUZN010000048.1 GCA_028691315.1 Candidatus Izemoplasmatales bacterium
ATAAAACCACCTTTTCATTGTTTTGGGCAACCGCCACATTTATCACAATCATCTTCACAATATTCATCTTCCTCATATATTCCCTCTTTGATAATTCCATCTTTAATCATCAATAGATTAAGAAGATTGTCAAAAATATCAGAATCATACCAAGGCAACGGTTCATAATAGTCAAGCAAGTCTTGTTTGTTCAGATTCAAGCAAGCAGTTTTGAACGCATCTGCCCATCCGCAAGTAGACTCTTCCCAAGAATAAAAATTCCAATATGTTCTATCTTCAAGTTTGATTTCTGTGTGCAATTTATTTAATTGTTTAACAAATTCAACATAAAAATCAACTGTAAGCATTGTTTTGACTTCTTCTGGAATTTTATAAACTATTTGTCCATCGTCTGTAATCATTCTTACCTCCAGATAAATCTACTCTTTTATAGCACTACTTTTATTATGTCTTCAATTTAATAAAATATTAACCGTTTTTTAATTGGCAAACACGATGTTATTAACATTGGCTCAACAATTAAGCATACAATGGATTTTTCTATTAAATTAGAAACAATAGCCTTGTCATATCTAAAGCCTCTAAAACTGTCAGATAAAGTTTTCGCATAGATTTCGTCTCCGTTTGCCAAGACAACAAAATCTATATTCTTTCTATAAGCAAATCTGGGGAAAAGGTCTTTTAGTTTTTTTTGTGCTTCTATTTTCGTCGCTCCAAGAATTAAGATCCTCATAACCCAATCTCCTATCAAAGAAACCGCTTTTTTATCATCCATATATTTTTTCCCAATATGCAGTAGAAATCAGCCTAATGTATTTATTAATTAGTTCCTTTTCTTCTGCCGGAGTATTATGCGCATAATGCGCAACAAAACTACCAATTGTAACTTCATACCCACCATACGCAAACTGTTCTGAATATAACTTACAATCTTCACAAATGTACAATGACTCACAAGTTCCCATATTGATTACATCGTGATATTTTTCAGTTAATTCTGTCCCGCAAATTGGACATTTCATAATCGCTCCTTATAAAACCAACATTTTATCTTAAAATACTGGCTCTTGCTTTACCGCTTTTGGCTTCAATTCATATTCTGGGATAATCTCAATGTAGTTTCCGCATTTTACACACTTACATTCTGTTTCAATTAATCTTCTGTCGTATTTATCGTAGAACCCTACTTCGGAACATTCATATGTTTGAATCGTGTTAGAAGCGTTACAAAATGGGCATTTAACAATGTAACTTGTACAAACGCCAATCGCTTCTTCTGGGATTGGAACGTAAATCATAATTCCTCCATTAATGAAATAGTCATTTTATTCCAAAACTTTTTGACATAATCCCAAGTAACGTTTTATTCATAAGAACATCAACTTCTGAATTAATGTTAATTTTTTGTCTTTCCATATATCCTTGCTTAAATTCCCTTGCGTCTTTTGTTAATGCGTCAGCAAGTTCTCTTGCGTCTTCAAGATTGTATACGAGTCCGCGTTTGACGGAAATTAGAAAATCTGGTTCTCCGCTTATCAAACATTTTTCATAAGATTCCCCGTTGAAAAAGCGATCAATAAATTCAGACAGACGGATGATATGGTGCAACTGTTTTGGGTCATATCCAAATTTAGAAAGCACCTCTGCCTTGCTTGGATAAGGATGTTCAAGCGCCGATAATTTTTCCATCATCATTCCAACCATACAACTAAGAGCCGCATAGTTATTGTAACGAGCAATTGTTTCCCTGCTGTCAAGCATTGGTTGAAACAACTCTTCATATTTCGGATTTATATATCTATGTTTTGTGAATAAAATTTCAACGAAATTAATATTTTGCTTTTTAAAGCAGTCAAACATCAAACGAATATCTTTAAGGTCGATATGCTCATCTGTTTCAAGAACGAGAGTGGTACTAACCGGCTTTTTATTAAGAACTACATCTTCAAGAGTTGGAACAATAATTGCTTTGGTATCAATGTCACTTTCTTCATAATCTAGACCATAATTTTGAGACCCTTGTAGAAATATGCCCACAATTTCGTGTCCTTTGGACGCCACTTTATCAAAATCATGTTTAAGCCTTTCTTCAATCTTCTCCATTCTATACCTCATAAAATCTTGGTTTCATTGTCATACCATATATAGTGTTGGTTTGTCTTTATAAACCACTATATATAGTGTCTCTGTACGATAAAAGTTATGTTTCATCTTGTGCCAATCATAATTGCTCCTTATATTTCTTTCAATTCAAAAGTGTTGTCATAATTCAAATGTTTGTGTTCGCCAGTTTTCAAATCTTCAAAAATAATATATCCACAAGGAGTCGCGTCATCATCCCATTCGTCAGAAGTAATTTTAAATCCATATTCTGAATGATCAGAACAACAAAATGGATCTAATCCAGAATAAATAAGTTTCCAATCTTCACTCCCAACACAATGTTCGCATTGCTTCAACGTTGTTCCAGCAGGAACTTCATAACAATCACCAAGGATGTTATCTACTGTTGAAATCAGTTTATACATATCATTCGTAGAGACAACTCCGCGATATGAAAAAGAATCTATAAAAAATCGTTTCATACTCACCTCATAAAATATTAATTTCATCACGCAAACAAATTGCGCTTGTCTTGTTTTACCTTCTGAATTACCATTGCGTTCAACGTCTTAAAGTCAATTTTCGGCATTTTGAACTTCTTTACAAAGTTGTATGATTCTTCTTTAACCAAAGAAGTAAACACAGTGCTCAAAAGTCTTGGAATATATTCAGAACGCCATCCATTCATGTCATTTACAATCTTAGCATATTCCTTTTCTATAAAAGCAGTAGTGCAAAATTCATCAATAATCTTTTGCTCAACAAGATCAGTATTGCCTATTTCTGGAACTCCAAACGTCTTTGCGTTCTTTTCCTTAAACTCATTGCATACAATCTTTGCCCAAGTTTGTCTGCCGTATTTATTCTTATAAGAATAGTTTTTAATTACAATTCCTTCTCCTTTCCCTGCTCCATCCTTAACAAGAAATTGCCCAGTCTTATCCAAACAATAAATCAACTGCTCATAAGTTGGATTTGTAATAACAGCAATCGGAGGAACATAATCAATTCCGAATTCTTCAACCATATCCTTGTACATTTCATATGGCAAGTATTCTTCACGCCCATCGTCTAATGTTTTGATAACATCAAAAACATAAAACCTACGCCAAGAATCATCCCGATACGTTTTCAACGAATGAGGAACAAGCCATTCTCCGTAAAGACGATGAGTTGGATGTGCCGAAAAATAGTCTTTGATATTCTGCTGTTGTGAAGCCCAAGCAAAAAATCCGGCATTATCATTATCTAATGTCAGGGTTCTATTTCTTGATCCTGCGGAGAGATTCCCGTTTTCATCAAGCCACAAAGACGAATTGGTTCCATCAATCTTATAAAAAATATGGCATGCTCCATAGTTGATGTCTTCAACTTCGTCTGTTCCAAATCTTTCAATGTGTTGGTATTTTTTGAATTCCATATACCCTCCTCAATGTGCTAACTTATCGCATTCGTGTAATTCCATGAGTAACCGGAATAAATCTCCTGCTTTCTCTTTTAGTTTCCCTAAATCATGCTTATAAAAATATGGCAACATGTGCATCTGAATCAACTGAATTGTTTCTTTGTTGAAGGCGTCCATATCTTCAAGCCAGAACATTGCTTCATATGCAGAAGTGTTTTGGTGGTCGTAATAGTGTGCATTCCCATCATTCGTTCTATTTGCTTTGAGTTCAGTTCTTGTTTGCGGCTTCCCAATATCATGAAGAATCCCTGCGTATTTCAATGAATGGCGATGTTTGCGATTCCACAATTCTCCACAGATGTTCAAATGTTCGCCAAGCGACATTGAATGATGCTCATTTCCTTGATCATAATCATATAGTCCATCCAATTTATCCACCAAATAACAGTATTCTGCTTCACTTCCTTCGGTTCCAAAAGGGAACTTCACATGAATATAGTCCCACCCTTCTGTTGCTAACGGAAATTCAAACTGTCTATACATACGTTGAATGACTTCTTCGGGCACATTTCGTTCACGAATAGAATTGTTTTCAAGGCACTTTTGTAAAGAAGTAGCCACAACAATGACTGTTTTTGACACGATTGGAGAAAGATTTAATTGCTTGAGAAAATTCTTCCTCTTCTTACTGTTCAAGTTGGTCGCGTCCAGAATGCAGTTTTCGCCAGCGTCCGATGCTTTTTTAATTCTATTTCTTAATTCATTAAAAATTACGTTGGGATTCCCTTGAAAGGATTCATCCCCCCATAATTCTTTGCGAAGCAAATCAGAAGAAAACACTTGATGATTTCCCATAGATTGCGAAACAACGCTTTTCCCGCTTCCCGGAAGTCCAACCAACATTACAAATTCGCTCATATGACACCTCTCTTTCTCTTATATTATATCATGTCAAACACGAATATGTCAAGTGTTAATCCCACCATGCGGGAACTTTCTTTTTCATGAGATCAAACAAATACTCACGATCTTGTTTTTCTTGCCGGTCTGCGTATTTCCAATCTGCCCACTTGTTTGGGTTAGAATAGTCCTCTGTTTCTAACCGATTGCATAAAATACGGGCAATCTTTATTTGTTTTCCGTATTTTTTTGCGTTAGCAACATTGGTGTCATCTGACAGAAAGAATGCTTCCATGAGTTCCAGTTTCTTGCCAAGGATGGTATATAAATATCCGTGGTCGAATTGGCGGTCTTTCCAAATAACTGGAAACCAGAATAGAATGTTTTTAATTCCATATTTTAAACTGTTAAAGCCATCAGTAAAAAAACGAACAAGTCTAATTCTTCTTTTTCTCCTGTAAATTTTTTCAAGTTTATCCAATGCTTCTTGAACATTCATAATCACTATACCTCTTTATTCAATTTCCTCTAACTCACTACCAACTAACTCTAACAACGAATAATCAACCCACCATTCATTTACCCCTCTTGCCATAGGGATTCTTTCGCCAAAAAAATCTACATTAACCTTTGATTCATTTGTAGAAAAAATCTTTTCTCCCTCTCTGTCTTTTTTAATAATTCCTTTTCTACCAGTTCTTATGTAAGAATGTTGTCTTCCAATGTATCTTACAATTCTTCCTTCTTTTAAATGCTCTTTTCGCATAGTTTTACCCCTCTAAAGAATCAATTATTTTTTCACAAAATTCTACACTTGAATTTCTAATATCCAACTTTACTTTTTTATTGTTCTTTTTTGTGGAAGTTACAAAATAATCTCCATCATCATTTTTCAAAACTTCATACATACCATTCTCTGTCTGGTAAACTGTTATACCTTCTTCATAGTCTCTATATTTCCTAATTAATCTCATAAGAAGTTTGCCCTCACTCTTCGCCAAAATGGATTTCATAACCATTTTCATTCATCTCTTTCATAGCAATTAGGGCTTCAAATTTATTTGTTAGTTTGCCATGTTTTACATTTTCAATCTTTGAACATTCATCTTGTAAACAAGAAAGATGTAAATAAGATTCTATTCCATAAGAATAAACCACATCTGGCATATTCTTTGTTACTTCCATACCACAAAACCAACAGACTCCGCTATTACTGATACTCATAGACTTCCTCCAGTTTATATTTCTCTGACCTGTCGATAATTATTCTTGAATAAGGTGTGCTAAAAGTTCCATTAGACTTTATATAGTTTTTAACTCCTGTCTCTCCTCTGTTGTAGCAAGACAAAATATACTCAATTAGTTCTGTCCCTATATAGTCTGACTTGTATCTTTCTATCAGACTGTTAAGAACCCCTATAGATACGTCTACAGAATGATAAGGGTTATATGGGTCAAAGGTATTGTAGTCTACTCCTGCTGTCTCACAATGGTATTCAAAGTATCTCTTGTTAATCTGGCACAGTCCATGATCATTTGTATCACTAATCAAATTAGGATTGAATGTTTCTCCTGTCTCTAAATCAATCAAAGCGATAAATATATGGAAAGGCAGATCTCCCTCTTTTGTTCTGTTATATATATAATCTACTAACTCAATATCCAAAGGAATGTTTTCATAAGGAAGTACAGTTCTTTTGACAAGCGTAAACTCTGTCTCTGTGACTGTTATAGTATTTTGCAATGGTATGTATTCTTCTGTGCTACCAGCCAAGGCAGGAACGGTTGCTTTCGCACCGTATGCCTTGACAGAAAGAGCACATATAATAAAAATAGTCATAAAAAATATCTTATTCAACTTTTTCATTGTACCTCATTAAAATTCAATAATCTCTAAACTATCCGTAACCCTTGAAACCTTTATCCATCTCTCCAAGCCATTAAATGACCTAACTTTTATTGTCTGTGCATTATAGTCTTTCTCCAAAACTACTGCATAGGCGTCTTGTAGCACTTTCTTTAGATGCTCCTCTCTCAAGAAAGACGTGTCTTTAATTTTTAGGATAGCCCCAATTTCCAAATTGTCCAAACTGGCCATTATTGTACCTCACTCTCTAAAAAATCATTTACGGTCTGTGGGTCTTCGCTTACAATATCAAAACCATCGCCATTAAATTCATTGCCCTGTTCTGTAATACCCTGTTTCCTTTGATAATACTTTGCATACCAAGCCAAGACATCATCATTGTCGTTGTAAAGCAAATCATAGTATTTATCAATTTCTTCTTGCGTCCAATTTTCAACATCTTCAATATCAAAATCTTCAATGTTTCTTTCGTTTATTGGTTTTACGCTTTCTTCGTTTTTTTTTACTTTTTCTTCAATCGTTTTTTCTACTACGTTTTTTGCATTTTTCTTGTACCAAGCATCCCAATATGAATCATCATCTACCTGTAAATTTTGATTATAACTCCTACCATAATATTCTGCATAATTAGTTGCTGTTCTGCTATTCTTATTATAGTTATAAGCATAACTAACTTTTTGGTAATCGTATTTAACCCCATCAATACTTTCATCTTTTAGGATTGAAATTACCTTATTGATTGTGTCATACATTTCATTAATTTTCAAATATTCATCTGTAGAATGTTCGTTGTAATAACCAATGCCAAGATTTACAGAAGCAATATCGTATGCAGGAGAAATAATGGAAATGTCCGAAAAGGAACCATATCCAAGTCTAAACCCATAACTCAAAATCTTTTTTTGGAAACTCTTATTCCCACACTGATAAAATACGGCTTCTCTATAACCACGCCTATCAAGTTCAATCATAAAATTTGTTTCAAAAGGAAGATTATACTTTGACAATTCTCTTGCTCCTACCCCGCCAATCTCTTCGTCATGTGTGAAGATAATATGGGGTCTGTACCCTTTCTTAACAATCTCCATGATAGCATACACACCAGCCCTATCATCTGCCCCAAGGCCATTGGGAGACCACACAACATTCTTTTTAGAGTCATGGTACAAACATCCCTGATTGCTTCTCTTGTGTACTGTATCCAAATGAGCAATCAAAGTAACAGGGATATTGCCTTTTGCCAAAATAAATTCATCTGTGTATAGAGTATCTTCATAAGAGTAATATCTTGTCAAGAACGAAATTAAGAACCTATGCAATCTTTCTTGACTTGCCATAAAGACATAATTAAAAATTCTATTCATTTTTCTCCTTTATTCTTTTTTATACTTTATGTTTTATGTTTTACTTTGATGTCAAACATTCACCGTGAGAACACCTTGAACCAGACTGTGTGACAGGCTTACCACAGTACACACAAGAGGGTACTGAACCAACGACAAAGTTAGGTGAAATAGAAGAACCAGCAGGGAAGAACAAATACTTATCACTCCCAGAACGGAGAAAGTCATTGTAATGTCCAGCACCAGAATCTTTAACACAGTTGTCAAAACTATCGACGACATAATTGAAACTTACACTGGGATAAACATTCTTAATTGCTTCTTGGAGGATATTCTTTGTTTCTGTTTCAAGTTCTTCAGAAGAATTAGGATATTGCCTACCTACTGCGAAACCACAAGTAGCCAAATCAAAAATTACGTTTGCTCTCCAAGCCTTTGAATTGCCCTTAAACTTAAACCCAAAGAATGAATAATCATAATCAAGTTTATTTGTCCTGTAGGCAACAAGAGAAACTTCATCGTACATATAAGAGAAGGGGCCTGTGCCATACTCTCCTGTAGTAATACGATGGCAGGAATTCCAGCCATGCTTATTAACAGATTGAGTGAGATAATCATAAGGGTCAATAGAGATACGGAGAATGCCCTTAATTTCCCTGTTTTGCAAAACCTCACTCAAGCCCATATCGAAGTCTTTGTCCTCATAAAGAGAAGCAAAAGCCTTTGAGATTTTCATTCCTCTTGAAAGAAAAGGAATGTCTCTCCAACAATCATAATGGTCATAAGAACGAATCAATTCATTCTTCATAAGATCGGTAATATCAGTCTGATTCAGGGCAAAAGAGTATTTCGGGAATTTGGTCTTGAGCTCTTCTTTGAGAAGTTCCATTTCAGTATGGTCAATCTTCAAAGAAACTTCCTTTTCAAGATACAATTGCTTTCCAAACAGTTTGTAGAAACCAACCTTTGCTTCTGCCCACCTACGAAGAAGTGTTTCTGCAACGTCTTTATTGGCAAACTTTGAATAACTTTCTCCTGAACCAGCAATAGAAAGCAATTGCATGAAACGCTTCATGTCTACGGAAGCAATCATGTCATTGATCAGGCCCTCTTTTTCCTTATCGTCTACGGAAATCTGATAAGAAACAGATTCGTCTGCACGTTCATACTTAAATTTATAATCCCTCTTGAGGATATACTGCAACCAAGCAATAACACGAAGAATCTTATCTTCCTGCCCACCGCGTCCGGGGAAAAGGTCATACATAGAATTGATAAGTTCAATTACTGATTCTTTTGTTAGAGAAACCTCTTCAAAATACTGTGAAAGAGTTCTAATTTGACGCCCAACGACATAAGACTCTTTATTCTTCAAGCAAATAAAAAGACTCTTTTCGTCATCTGCCTGATAACCTACACACAAAGGACTGTTGTCTTTGCAAAGAACAGCCCTTTCATCAGTGTAATCATCTTTGGCCACATAAAACTTAAGATCGTTTCTATAGTCTTTTGAGGCACGATATTCTTGTGTAATGCGAGTAACGGGAATCTTTCTTTTTGCCTGAATAGAGTCAATCTTCAGTTCGCCATTGAATTTCATTTTCGTTTTCTCCTTCTTCGTTTTGATTTGTTTTAGGTGTTTTCCTTATTACTTTATTAGTATAGCACATCTACACTTGTTTGTCAACTCCAAATCTTGCCCACTGCAAAAACCAAAAGTCCAAGAACAACAAGGACAAAAACAGTCACTACAATAAAAGCAATGCAAGAACAACCCATAGGCACTTCGTCTTTAGAAATTATATTCCTTTCTTCGTACTGAATGTTCTGACACACTTTGCAGATATGGTCTCCCTCTGGAATCTCTCTGCCACAAGAAACACAAAAATTCATATTTTACTCCATTTCTTCATAGTCTGCACTTAAAAAAATCTCTTGATGGTTATGTTCTCTTATATAGTCTCTAATCACACTATCTGAACAAAAACTGGAGGCATATTCAATTTTTGCATATCCTGCTTCGTCTGTTCCAAATAATGCCCTTACGCCTTTTTCTCTTGGGACTCCTCTCCAAGAGAAACCTAACCTTTTTAATTTTTCTTCTGCTCTTTTTAGCATTGTTGGATTGTTTGGATCAATTTTAATATAATAATTCACATTTACCTCTCAATCTATTTCTTCGTATTCACAACCTAAAAATACTTCTACTGCGTTATTTTTATTTGCATAAGAAATAACGTGTTCATCTGAACAATGGGCAGGTGTATAGATAATGTTTCTTCCCATGCCACTATCAATTCCATACAATGCTTTTGTATCACCATTCAAAACACATTCTGGACAAAGTCCATCTATACTCCAAGTATACCCCATTTTTTTGAGGAAGTCAAGTGCTCTTTTAATTTGAATTTTATTTTTTGGTTGTATCTTAATAAAATAACCCAAAAATTTTCACCCCCTTATTTACACAAACTTTATACAAACAATGTCATTCTGTGGTGCATAAAAATATCTTTTTATTTTGTCTCCGTAAATGTCTTTGATGGTCTGGTGTACTTCTTCTTCTGTATACACAGTCATAGTAATATGATGTGTGGTATTGTTCTTCATATCTACAACTACAAAATAAACCTTTTCTTTCTGTTCCATGTTTACTCCTTACTCTATTGTTTCATATTCAGCGTGTTTGGACACTATCTTTAGATAACTTGGATCAGACCAAAAGCAATGTTTTGGTTTTCCTCTTGGTTCATTGTTGAAGTCATGCAAACCAATGGGTTCAAAAAATTCTATCCCTACACTTCGATATTGATTTTCTATTCTTTTTACAGTAGCCAATTGGCCTTTATTAACCCCGTTTGTTCTGATTACCACGTCCCCTATCTTAAATTTTCCCATTAGTCCTGCTCCTTTTCAAACTTGATATACCAACCTCTTTCTTCACAAAACGATATTGCTTCTTCCCAAGTTCTACCCATAAGGAGCATTTTTTTATTTGATGTTCCTAAACCAAATGAATAAATACCACGACCTTTCATTTCTTTTGCTGAACCAAGATTTTTGAGAATGTTTAGTTTCTGTTTGAAAGAAAGCATTTTTTGTAACTCCTTGTTTTCATATTATATACATACTATATCACATAAATTATAAAAAGTCAATCTATTTCTTCATATTCAGCATTCATAACAACTTTACACACTAATAGATGATTGTTTGTGCGTTCTGTAAAATCTTCTATGTGCTTTTGTAATTTATCTTTTGTGCCTTTTACAAATGAAATTTGTTTTGTTTCATAATGTGCTATAACAGCAAGAAAAATATCTTCAAAGGGCGATGGTTGTTTGTCATAATAATTCCTTGCTGTAGGCTTATCACCAGACAACCAAAAATATCCTTCATCTTCTAATTGTTTCAAAACATAGTCATTTTCTTTTTGTGAGTTGATGAAAATAAAAGATTTGTAATATCCTTTCTCTTTTTGAATCAGCCTCATTTTTGTTCTCCTTTATTTTTATTGATTATTTCATCGAGTCTTTTACTATGTTCTACTTCACCATTATAGGGTACAACTTTTACTCCTATGTTGTCAAGATATTTTAACCCCATGGCTTGTTTAAGCATAACCTTTGATGCTTCTATGTGGTCAATGTCTAAAATGTCTGAAAATACTTGAATATTAACTATTGTTCCTTGTTCAAGAATTGTTCTTACTTTGAATAGGAATTTTGCACCCAAGGTATTATCCCCTTTCTTTCTTTGTGTTTACACTATATCATACAAACCATACTGTTGTCAAGTATAAAAGAAAAAAGTTGACAAAGTCAATTTCATATGATATAATAATAGGGTGGTGGGCGGGCTTGGTATATATATTAATTATACTATTATATATAGTAATAATATATAATAGTATATATACTATTGTATATAATATTATATATAGTATTATATATGCTGAATTGTTTTGTTATATTATACCATGTTAATATAGTTATAGAATAGTAATTTTTACCAAAATAGAATAAAAAAAATACAGACTATTAAATCTGTATTTTAATTAATTATTTGTTAATTGCCTTCTTC
>JAQUZN010000234.1 GCA_028691315.1 Candidatus Izemoplasmatales bacterium
TTATATTACCTCTCATAGAAGTCATAAAAATTTTATATGACAGGGTGTCATATGTCAAGTATAATGCTCATTGAAACTGTTTTCAAAGACAAAAAAATGGCCAAAGTATTGGCCATTTAAATTTATAAAAACTTAAATTAATTTTGAATGAATAATCTCCATAAGATTCTTTACTATAAGTTCTTTCTCTTTCATGAGGTTTTTTATCATATTCAAATACTTTTCTTTCGTACTTTCGCACCTAATTCCAGATAGATTAATCTTCATATTTAGAATAGCGCCTTCTAATCCGCTAGATAAGAGTAATATTCCAACCCCAACATCAGATAATGCCGAAGATACGCCATTTTCAACGAAAAACTCTACTTTTCGCAAAACTTGAATTGAGTTAGACACAACCTGTAGTGGAACTTCAATACCATTCATTGTCGCAAACTCTATTGCATCATTTCTTGACAATACTTCTTGATCAGATGTTTTAGGCATTTTATATGCAATCATCATTTGGTTGAATGCAAGTGTATCTTCATCAATTAAATCCAATAATGCTTGTTTTTGAACTTCAAAATCACTCATTGTCTTCACAAATTCAGCTTGAATCAACACAGGCAGTTTATCGAAACTTTTTTTAGAGATGGAAAGATGTCCAACCATTCTTGTCAGTGACAGGCCAAGCAAAGAAACAAGCGCACTAACAGATCCACCACCAGGGGCAGGTTTTTTTGAATCGACTTCATTAATAAAATCGTTTATAGATAACTCGATTAGTTTCATCATAATCTCCTTACTTTACTCAATTAGAAAATACAAGTTTTCCTGATTTATATACTTTTGATACGTGATTAACACCAACGTTAACATAAAAATATTCAAGATTTGGTGCTTCAATTAAAACAAGGTCTGCTTTTTTACCGATTGAAATTGATCCTGCTTCCTTATCAATTCCTAAATGATAAGCAGGATTGATAGTAGTTGCGGAAAGTATCTCATAAGGAGATAGTTTCATTTTAAAAAGTGCTAGTTGCATAGAAAATTGAAAATTTTCAGAAGGTGCAGAACCGGGATTATAATCACTTGAAATGGCAACTGCAGCAGAGGAATCAATCAAAAACCTTGCTCTTGCAAAAGGTTTATTTAAGAAAAAGGATGTAGAAGGAAGCAAATTACAAACAGTATTTGTGTCTTTTAATAAGGCAATGTCATCATCTGAAATTGCCATTAAATGATCAATACTATTTGCCTTCAGTTCAATCCCAAGTTTTGCCCCACCTAGAGAGGTAATTTCGTCCGCATGTAGATGAATTCTAAATCCCAATCCTTTCGCTTTTTCTAGGATATGCTTTGTTTCTTGATAATTAAATACATCCGTTTCAAAGAAAACATCGACTGCATTTGCTAAGTTTAATTCTTTAATTTTTTTCATTTGATCTAAGACTAATTTAGTATATTCATCTCTATTGTCTTTAAATTCTTTAGGAATAGCATGTGCACCAAGGTAAGTAGAGTAAATGTCAATTGGATGCTTTAAGTTCAGACTTTTAACTACTTCTAACTGTTTTAACTCTGTCAAAACATCTAAACCATATCCCGATTTTGCTTCAATAGTCGTTACACCAAAAGACAACATTCTATCAAGTACAATAGATGCTTTATTATACAATTCATCAAAAGAAGCATTTCTTGTTTCCTTAACAGTAGATAAAATCCCTCCACCGTGTTTTAGAATTTCTAAATATGGAATTTGATTGGCAATTTGTATGCTTTCTAACTCTCTAGATCCGGCATGAACTAAATGAGTATGTGAGTCAATAAATCCAGGTGTTAAAATTAATTTGTGACAGTCGATAACTTCTGTCATCGAACCGATATATTCGAGAAATGAATGACTTCCAAAATCGAGAATTTTTTCTGCTTTTATCGCCAAAAAAGCATCATCAATACACACAACTTCGTTCATTTTTTTCCCATGAACGGGTGGTTTTGAAGATGAGGTATAAAGTTTATGAATGTGCGTTAATAGTATATCCGCAGTCATAAATTACTCCTTACAAATAAGTCTCAATGATTTTTGAAGAATCAAAATCTCTAATTTTTAAATACTTCTTACTATATCTTACTATATCTTCGACCGAAATGTCTTTAGATAGTGAAATATTGTCACATAAGAAGTAATATTCAAGTGATTTTAATAGTGCATTTTTTGGAAGTAAACCAATAATTTCTGTAGAAGGAACATCTATATGATAACGTAATGCTTCCATTTTTACCGTTTCAAAGATACGGTAAACTGGATTTTTTTTATAATCTAATATGTTCATGGTCACTTGAACATGGCCTCTTTTTTCTAACGTTGCTGGTCCGGCTTGGATGTACTGAAATCCTCCATTTGACTTTCTAATTGTTCTAGAGATGTTACTAGCAACAGATTCATCAAGAGTTGCTAAATCAATATTAAACGCAACCAAAAATTCTCTTGCGCCAACTGCTACGCACCCAAATGTCGGATGAATTTCTGGTTTTCCAAAATCGGGAATCCAAAGTGGATTTTTGATTTTTTCTTTCATTCCTTCAAATTCGCC
>JAQUZN010000235.1 GCA_028691315.1 Candidatus Izemoplasmatales bacterium
TTGTTCTTTGTAGCAACAAAACTGTAAACCTCATAACCAAATGCCTTTGCGTCTTTTAGTACTTCACTTATCATCCCGCAAGGTATTTTAACACCATTTTTATATTCAATTCCTGGTATAATATGTACGAGTTTTTCAGTATCAAACATTTTACCCAAGTTCTGAATTTCTTTGTAGGAATCAATGGTCGATGCTTCGTCTACTTGCAACATATCTGCCTTCATTTTACCAACAGCAGACCCATCTGTGATTACAAATACATCATCATTCGATTTAATTCTAATCATATTGGAATCTGAACGTGAAATAACTTCCATCAGTTTCTTAACATGAGGAATCTTAATTACACCTTCCTCGGACACTTTAACACCTTTAAGATAGACTTCTGCATAGAACGAACGTTCTTTAGTAGAAAATCTAGCAACCAAGCCCTTTTCTTCACTGGCTTGAACTACCAAGTCTTTTACCAAGCCACCCGTATAACACTTTTTTAAGAACCGCTTAAATTCATCACATGAAACCTGTATATCCATTTATTAACCTCCATTGGATACTAATATACTACAATATTTAACAAATTGCAATAAAATATTTAAAAAATATTTAAAGTTGCTCGTCATCCGCCAATAAATCGAATTCCTGTGCTGGAGTATCTACATGATTAGAGGATACCTCCAATTTCATATCAGCACTTTTCAGTTTATTCTCAAATTGCTTTTTCACGGTTTCAATTTCTTTACCGCTACCAACTAGAATCATTTCATTTTCTTCTTTTTCCAACCATGTCATGCGTTTAAATCTGGGAATTATATGCGTTTTACATTTAGGAATATTTCGACCTTTTATAATAGAAACTGTCATTCTACCGATAACTACACTGCCATCGACATCTGTCATAAAATCTTCATCTTCTTTTGTAACTTCAATCGCAATCATAATATCAGCTTTATTACCGGAAACATCAGACCAAGAACCAGTTTCAGTACTGGCTCTGCCAGCAGTACCACGTTTAGATTGTTGTGCTGTATATACAACACATTCATACTTACCTGCAAACTCTTTTAATGCCGAATATATTTCAGCATGTGATTTAGGGTCGTAATCTGCAATTCCACGCAACCCCGCTTTCATATCACCAGCATAATCTACTATCACTAAATCTGGCTTAAACGGATTATTTGCAATTATATCATCAACCTTTGACGGCGTACAATTACTAGGTACCCAATAAACAAGAATATCGCTATCAGGTTTACCACACTGTTTAATGCGTTCTCGCCATATCGCCATTTTATCAGGGTCATTAACAATAGCACCCATTGAAAATTCAGAATATTCAATCCCTGTTAAATTCGAGTCGAAACGATACAGATAGTCCTCTGCACTCATTTCAATAGTTATTACAATAACCTTTAACCCCCTTTTAAAATTAGATATCGCCGTACCCATCAATGACATCGACTTGCCTACACCGGTTCTTGCCTGATAAATAACAAACTGCCCAGGTGATTGTCTACCAATCCATTTATCTAAGTTCTTATATCCAGTACAAACCATCCCAGCCGTATCTGGGTCTTGATTAACAACCTTTGCACGTGCAATCCTATCATCCAATCCTGACTTTAAACCCATTACGTTTCTAACTGATGTCTTTTCCAGTAATGCTTTTAATTTTCTTTGATGAATTTCAAAATCTTGTATTATTTCTGTAATCGGTGTCGTATTCAGTTGGTCAACGGATTCGCTCATTTTACTAAGCATTTTCCTCATGACATACATCTCAATTAACATATCAACAAGATGGTCAAGGTCTTGTAATCCCGCCTTAGCCCCCTTAACACATTTTAAAAACTGTGTCATTTTAATCTCATCGTCAGATTTAGAGCCTGGTCGAGTTAAAAATGTAGTTTTAAATACTGAAAGTGAAAGTATATTACCTTGTTTAAATAACGTTATTATTTGTTCAAATATTTCTCTATGAAATATTGCACCGAAGTATTCTGGTTCAACATTCCTGCTTAACAACGTACGTAGAACTGTTTCTTTTTCTTTTGAAAATAATAATAAAAATATAGAATATTCAACATCAAGATTTTCAGTAATCATATACTCAAAACACCGACTTTCTTTTCGATTTTGAAGTAACTTCTATTGAGTCTAAATCATCAAAACAACATTTAAGACTCGGTTGTTGTAATTTGACCAGCATACCATCAAATTCTGTTTTTTTGTGTGTTTTTGAATTTATCTTTAATCCGACAAAATTCGTAGTAATCACATTTTGGATTTCGGTTGAATATGTTTCTTTTAAGTATTTGATATGGAAATTACTTGCAATTATAGTTGCCTTGTTTGCTCGTTTTCTTTCCATTAAAAATCCATTAAAGCTGTTTGATACAAACGAATTATTTTCTTTCATCTTACTATTATATTCAGTACCAAAATCGTCAATTAAAAGAACATCAACCCATTGTAAATATTCAATACATTCTTGTAATTCTGGTTTATCCCAAGAAAAGAATAAGTCCATAACGTTCTTAGAACTAG
>JAQUZN010000049.1:0-4348 GCA_028691315.1 Candidatus Izemoplasmatales bacterium
AAATTGAAATTCAAAATTTACACACGAATATTACAAGGATAACGAAAAATGATGAAATTTTATTCGAAGCAAAAGCCGATATTTTTAAATATTGTGGTGTTTTGACTGACCGGAAATTTATCACAATCGAGAAAATTGTTGATTTTGCGAATAACGCTTCAATTCATGACTTAAAAACTATATTAACAGCACAAGTTCATTTGAACATGAATATTGCCAAAGAAGGGTTAGAGAAAGATTATGGCGTTTCAATTGGGAATGCTATTCTTAAAAGTGATTCTTCGGTTTTTGGAAAAGTAAAAGCATATGCAGCTTCCGCAAGTGAAGCCAGGATGTGTGGGTGTTCTTTACCGGTAGTAACAAATTCAGGTAGTGGTAATCAAGGAATTGCAGCATCTGTACCGGTCATTGTTTATGCAAAAGAAATGAATATTAACGAAGATCTTATGTATCGGGCGCTTGCTCTTTCAAATTTATTAACAATATATCAAAAAAATTATATTGGTAGATTATCTGCATTTTGTGGAGCTATCTCTGCAAGTTGCGGTAGTGGTGCTGCAATTACATATCTTGCGGGAGGAGATTTAGAACAAATCAAGATGACAGTGAATAATTCGCTTGCGGATGCATCAGGTATTTTTTGCGATGGTGCGAAAGCATCATGTGCATCAAAAATTACTTCTAGTCTTGAGTCGGCAATTATCGGTCATTATCTTGCGATGAATCATAATGTATATCCACCAAATACCGGTATCTTAGGAAAAGACGCTGATGATACAATTGCTGCGATTGGAAGAATTGCCAATGAAGGCATGAAAAATATGAATGATGTTATAATGGATATCATGCTAGGTAGTAATAAAAACTGTTAATTTTTCTGCATAAAGTAAATTATATAGAAAGAGACTGATAATTCTAATGGAAATCGAACGTAAATTTTTGGCAGTTTTACCATTAATAAATTACTTATCATATCCTTATATAGAAATCGAACAGGGATATTTATCTTATTGCCCTGAGATTCGGATTAGAAAAGCAGATAATAACTACTATCTTACTGAAAAAGGGGAAGGCACTTTATCTAGAACAGAAATAGAAACCTCGATTTCAAAAGATAAATATGATGATTTATCAAAAAAAGTGATCTCAAATACAATTTCGAAAACAAGGTATTTGATACCACTTACAAATGATTTAGTGGCCGAACTAGACATTTTCACAGGCAAACTACAAGGACTTGCCACCGTTGAAGTGGAATTTAGGGACGAAGCATCAGCAATTAATTTTTATAAACCAGCTTGGTTTGGAGAAGATGTAACGGAAGACAAAAATTTCAAAAACAAAAATCTAGCAAAGAAATAATATATATGATTTGTACAATATTTATAAAAAAAATTTATGACTCGCTTATGTTTTTTATTAATTATTTTACTAAAAAGATAGCTCATTCTCTTAATCAGAGGTATAATATAGTTGTATTCCCCATATATAGATTTTAGTTTAGTACTAAGCAAAGAATTTTGTATTGGGATCAAAGTTTCAGTATGCATTTGAACAAAGAGTTTGTATTATGTATTTTTTGTAGTCTTTCATTTTTGTAATTATTTATATGGGGAATACACTTTTATATGTTTTTTCCAATGATAAAAAAAGGCAAATACATTGTTTGCCTTTTTATTTTGTTTTAAGCACAAGTATATAAAATCAAACGATAAGGATTGCTCTAATTATGTATAAAGATGAGCGATAAAATATCATTTATATATATTTTTTTGATATTAACAAGACTCGATTGTTGTTTTATGTTTTGTATGATAAAATGATTGAAGTAGTTATTGTATATAGTAGTTATTATTTAATCTTGATTTCTTTCTTTTCTAAAAAAAGACAAAATAATCACTAAAATGATAGAATTCATTTAAAATTATGTGCTAATAAGCATTGACATAAAAATAAATGTTTTTAAAAAGTCGCTAAAATACAAAATATATCGTTTATTTGTATTTTTTATATGAGACATTAGTCATATAATTTCTTTCGTAGCGTAGCTTTGTATGCGTTTACATATCTTAATTGGAGGGAATAAAATGAAAAAATATTTAACGTTATTTGCTTTGGTAGTTATTAGCTTTTTCAGTTTTATCGCTTGTAATCAAAATACTGACACAACTGCAGAAGAAGATATTACAATTACTTATTGGCATACATATGGAGATTCTGAAGAAGCAGTATTGCTTGACACAGTAATTCCTCTATGGAATGCAGCACATCCAAACATTACTATTAATACAGTAAGACAAGATGGAAGCCAATATCATGAAATGATCGTGACTTCATTTGCAACCGGGAATGGTCCTGACGTTGCAAGAATCGATATAAGTAATACTGCAGCATATGCAAACCAAGGTGGATTAGTTGCTCTTAATACTTTTTCTGATTTTGCAACGATATCTGCTAATTATTTAGATGGACCTTTATCAACAAATTTATATAAAGGATCCTATTATGGACTTCCTCTTGATACTAATTGCAAAGCCGCTGTTGTAAATATGGATTTGCTTGAAAGTGAATTAGGGCTTACTTCTATTCCAGCTACAATGGAAGAATTTATTGCTGCTGCTGCAAGTAGAGGAACATATTCGCTTAATGTATCTGGCGTTGGCGACTGGGATTTATATCCTTACTTCTGGTTATTTGGTGGAAATTTGACTAATGATGAATTTACTCAAGCTTCTGGATACCTAAATAGTCAAGCAAGCATCGACTCAATTAATAAACTAAAAGATTTACGTGCTCAAAATATTTTTACAATCCGTGATATTGATGGCACTGCTGATGCATGGGCGGGAATTCAAGATGCTTATGTAATGTTCTTTGAAGGACCATGGTATGGTTTCTCTGATAATATTGTTGCTTCAACGATTCCAACATATGAAGGCCGTAGTGCATCTGTAGTTGGTGGTGAAAATATCGCTGTATTTATTACATCTGAACATCAAGAAGCTGCTTATGAATTCGCAAAATTCATGACTTCTGAAGAAATTCAATTAGCAATGCTTACTGTTGGACAAATTCCAATTCTAAAATCTTTAGTTACAAATGCCGCTGTTCTTGATGATCCAAAATGGAGTGTATATATGAAACAGCTTGAATCGGCAAAGGCACGAATTCCAAGTCCTAATAATGACGAAATTAAAACAATTTGGAGTAATGCAATGACAGACATTTTCCTAAATGGAGCTGATGTTGCAACCACTTTAAATAGCGCTGCTGCAGCAATTGATGCTGAATTAGAGTAAAAATTAACTGCTGAACTCAGTCCCGCAATAAGTCTTTTTGCGGGACTTTGTTCTTTAAAATATGTGGAGGCCGAATATGGCACGGATAGCTCTAACGAAAAGACAATTTAAAAAAGGACTAAGAGGATGGCTTGCTGCATTGCCATTCATTTTACCTGGATTAATACTTGTATCTGTATTTATCATTTATCCAATGTTTTTTACAATCAGGATATCCCTTTCTGATTATCGTATTGTGACTGGTGAAATAACCTATGTTGGACTTCTCAATTTTAAAAATGTTCTTTTTGAAACCAAAGAATTTTGGTATGCATATCGGAATAATTTTCTTTATGCAATCGTTACTGTTCCACTAATCATTTTTGGCGGACTGATTTTCTCCTATTTGGTTAATAACCTAAAAAAAGGTCAAAGTATATTCAAAGTAGGTTTCTACCTACCGGTAATTACTTCGTGGGTTATTGTCAGTTTGGTTTTTAAATATATGTTTGGCAATTCTAACACTGGAATGATGAACTATCTTCTTGTGGATGTATTTCATATTTTAGATGACTATGTTCCCTGGCTTTTCAGGGAATGGACTGGTAATGGGGCTATTTGGTTGATGGGTATTTGGAAGAACATGGGATGGGCGATGTTAATCTTTTTAGCTGCATTACAAGGTATTCCAAAAGAATTGTATGAGTCCGCATCAATTGATGGCGCTGGATTATGGGACAAGTTTAGATTTATTACAATTTCAGCTGTCAAACCGACAATATTTTTTGTTATGGTGAATATGATTATTGGTTCGTTTAATGTGTTTATCCAAGTCATGTTATTAACAAGAGGCGATCCAAATAGCACAACCACAGTATTACAATATTTGTTATATAATCGAGCTTTTAGCAAATTTGAATTTGGAGAAGCTTCAGCGATTGGCTTAATCTCTGCAGTTACCATTGTTATTCTTACGATTATCTTAAACAGAACATTTCTGTTAGATAAAAATGGAAATGGAGAATAATATTATGGAAAAAAACAAATATCAAAAATTAAAAACTAGAAAT